>CAKJYC010000049.1 GCA_918244965.1 Clostridiales bacterium
ACAATCGTCCTTCGTTCGCTATTCTTTTATTCCAGCGGCAGTAGTAGCTGCCTTGCTGTGGGAACGGTGGGAAACCTTCCAGCGTTTTCCACCATTCCCACAGCTACCTGTTACAGATCATTGTAACACCTACACTTACTCGAACGGGATAAACTGCTCGTTCGTAAAGCCCTTGCGCATGATGAAATAGCGCGGATGCTCACGCCAGCCCTTGTCGGTCGAGCCGTTGGAGGAGAAGTCGAACTCCACGCCGGGCAGACCTTCGCGCAAAAGCTGCGCCTGGTGTGCCGTCAGCGTCTTGGAGATCCAGAGCCGTTCGAGGCTCTTGATCTGCGTGAGCAGAAGGATCTCGTCGTCGTCGCGGTATTCGTTGCCCTCCTTCTTGGTGTGGCAGAGATTCAGGTCAAGCAGCTTCGTCAGATGTGTCAGCGGCTCATAGCTGTCAGGCGTCGTCAAAAACAGCTCAAGGTACTGAAGCTCCTGTAGGTCCGCGATCGGGGTAAGGTCCGTCACGTTCGTGTCGGCGACGATCAGGATCCGAAGCTGCGGCCAGTTGCGCAGAAAATCCAGGTTCTTCACGCCGGAGTGACCGAAGTCGAGCGCCAGAAGATGCTTGCAGTAGCGGAGGTTTTTGTAGTCCTCCTCGGTCAGAAGCCTTCTGCGCGCGGTTCTGGCGCAGAACGCCGTGATGTCCGAGCGCTCGACGTAATAGCCGTTCCACATCTCGAACGTCCAGCCGAAAAAGATCTCCGGATACGTATCGAACAGATGATCCATCGTCTCCTGACGGAGCCGGCTCTCGAAAAGGTCGATTTCTTCGAGGTTCGTGAACAGCGGCAGCATCCGCTCGATTTCCGCCGTCTCTTCGTCGCTGACCTTGCGCCGGGCAAAGTCGATACGCGCCGCGTCGGCCGCAAATTCCGTATCGAGAAGCGTGAGCGTGCCGTGCAGCACGATCCCCCGTTCACGCGGAGAAACCGCAAGCAGCGCTTCGGTCGCGGCATCGTCCGGCGTGCCGATGAACAGCTCGTTCAGCTTCGGCGCGGTCGCAAGCAGCGCGTCGAGCGTCCCTGCGTCCGGGGCTTCGGCTCCGGAGAGGTCCAGCGATTCCGTTTCGGGCGAAACGACCTGCCTGCAGTACCGGTAGACGACCCGAAGATTTGCGCGCGCGGCAAGAAGTCCCTGCACGAACGCCGGCGACGCTTCACCGAGCGTCAGTTCGTTCAGCGCGGGGAAGGCGGAAAGCACGGACGCAAGCCCGGCCTCCGGCACATCGGACAGATCGAGCGCGGCACTGTCGGACGGATACGTTTGCCCGTTCAGCGCGACGTCGCAGAGAAGCTGCAGATCGGGGTACTGCATGCGGATCGAAGCGATCTCGTCCGGCGAAAGGGCGGGGGCGTTGAGCGTGAGTGTGCGCAGCGCCGGAAGCGCCGCCAGCGCGTCGAACACCTCCTGCGCGTCGTCCAGCGAAAGCGTCAGCGCCTCCGCATGCGGGTCGATGCGCTCCTTGCCGATCTCCACGGTCTCGACGACCGGCTCCGGCGTATCGGCGGGCAGAGACGTCGGCGTTTGCGCCGGCGCGGGCGTCTCCGCAGGCGCGGGCGCGGGCGTGCCGCAGGCGATAAGCGCGGCAAACAGCAGGACCGCAGAAAGCAGTCCCCAAAGTGCAAACCCCATGCGCTGTCTCGTCATCATCTGTCCCTTCCTTTTCCGAAACGTGTCGAATCATCCGGCTTCAGTATACAAAAACAGCCGCACCCTGTCAAGGATACGGCTGCCGTATAAGGAATCGGATCGTTTGCGGCGAGGATTTATAAAACGGTCCTGTTGCAGCGGCGCGTCAATCCACGTCAGGATCGAGGAAGCCCTCGCCGTAGGCCTCGTCGACGGTGGTGAGCATGACGATCGCCTTCGGGTCGATGCGGTTGATGATGCGCCGCGCCGCAAAGACCTCGACCTTACTGCAGACGCACATCACCATCTGGTGCTGCTTGCCGGTGTACGCGCCGCGCACGTCGGCAAGCGTCGCGCCGCGCTCCGTCTCGGCCATGATGTCGTTCGCGATCTCCTGCGCCTTGTCGGAAACGACCAGCAGCATGCGGCGCGTGCCCGTGCCGTACATGAGCTTGTCGATCACGGTGGTCGAAACGACGGTCATCAGCACGCCGTACAGGACCGCGTTGATGTTGCCGAACACCGGCCAGCCCAGAAGAATAACGATGCCGTCGACCGCAAGCGAGATCGTGCCGATCGACAGGTGCGGCTTGAGCTTGCGGATGCTCATGATGATGAAGTCCGTGCCGCCGGTGGACGAGCCGGGCATATAGATGATCGCAAGACCGATGCCGGACAGCGCGCCGGCAAACAGCGCAGCCAGCAGCGGATTGGTCGCCGCATCCGGATATGTGCCCAGAAGCGGAACGATATAGTCCAGAAAGAGCGCCGAGAGCACCATGCTCTTGACGGATTTGAAGAAGAACACGCGGCCGAGCAGCCGATAGCAGATGATCGCGACCGGGATGTTGATGAGCAGCGAGAGAAGGCCGATGCCGAGCCCCGGCACGTAATGGTGGATGATCATCGCGATACCGGTGATGCCGCCCGGCGCAAAGCCTGCGTTTGCGGCAAAGAACGAAATGCCGATTGCGTACAGGAAGCTGCCGAGCACATCGTGACCGAGATCACGCCCGATCGCTTTCCAGCCGCCGCGCTTGTAGTATGCGATCACGCTTTGCTTTTTCGCCGCGATCTTCGGTTTTTGCTTCTTCTTGTCCATACCCTCACCTCACGAACCCATCTTATCCGTTTTGCGGTGGAAAGTCAATCGGTTTACGCCTTCTTTTTCAGGATGCGCAGCGCGTTCAGCACCGCGAGCAGCATCACGCCGACGTCGCCGAACACCGCGACCCACAGGTTCGCGACGCCGAGTGCGCCGAGCAGCAGGAAGATCGCCTTCATGCCGAGCGCAAACACGATGTTTTCGACCGTGATCCGGTGCGCCTTGCGCGCGATGCCGATCGCGTCGCACAGCTTCGATGGCGCGTCCGCCATCAGCACCGCGTCCGCCGCTTCGATCGCGGCGTCGGAGCCGAGGCCGCCCATTGCAACGCCCACGTCCGCGCGGGCAAGCACCGGCGCGTCGTTGATGCCGTCGCCGACAAACAGCAGCGTTCTGCCCTTCGGCAGCGTTTCATACAGCCGCTCCACGGCATCGAGCTTCTGATCGGGCAGCAGCTCTGCGGAAACGTCGTCCATGCCGAGCTCGTTTGCGACCGCTTCGGCGATCGGCTTTGCGTCGCCGGTCAGCATGATCTGCCGTTCGACGCCGAGCGTGCGGAGCGCTTCGATCGCCTGTTTGCCGTCGGGTTTCAGGGTGTCCGCGATGACAATGCAGCCCGCATACGCGCCGTCGATCGCAACGAACGCGCGTGTGCCGACCGCTTCGGGCTCCGAAACGGCAAGGCCCATCGAGCCCATCAGCCGCGCGTTGCCGACGGCGACCGCATGCCCGTCCGCCGCGGCCGAGACGCCGTTGCCCGCGATCTCGCGGTAGTCCGAGACAGCGGCCGGATCGTCCGCGCCGTACGCATCGACGATCGAGCGCGCGATCGGGTGCGTGGAAAGAGACTCGGCGAGCGCGGCCAGCCGCAGGACCTCGTCTTTTGCAAAGCCGTTTGCGGGCAGTACCTGCTGAACCGCAAAGCTGCCCTCGGTCAGCGTGCCGGTCTTGTCAAACACGACCGTATACGCCTTGGCAAGCGCCTCCAAAAAGTTTCCGCCCTTGATGAGAACGCCCGCGCGGGACGCCGCGCCGAGTCCGCCGAACACCGCAAGCGGGATCGAGATCACGAGCGCGCAGGGGCAGGAGATGACAAGGAACGTGAGCGCGCGGTGGATCCAGCCCGCCCAGTCGCCGGTGAACAGCGACGGCACGACCGCCAGCAGCACCGCGGCGATCACGACCGCGGGCGTATAGACGCGCGCAAACTTTGTGATGAACCGCTCGGCAGGCGTCTTGCGATCTGAGGCGTCCTCGACCAGCCGGATGATCTTCGACGCGGTCGATTCGCCGAACGACTTTTCCACGCGCACCGACAGCACGCCGTCGGTCGCAATGCAGCCGGACAGCACCGTGTCGCCCTCGTCGGCGCGGCGCGGGACCGATTCGCCGGTCAGCGCGCGGGTGTCCAGATAGGAGCTGCCGGACACGATCACGCCGTCCAGCGGCACGCGCTCGCCTGGGCGGACCACGATCGTCTCGCCGATCTCAACGGACGCGGGGGAGACGGTTTTAAGCTCTCCGTTTCGCTGCACATTTGCCGTGTCGGGCCGGATGTCCAGGATCGCGCGGATCGAATCGTGCGAGCGGTCGAGCGCAAGATCGGTCAGGAATTCGCCGAGCTGATACAGCAGCATGACTGCCGCGCCCTCCGGATACTCGCCGAGCGCGAATGCGCCGATCGAGGCAATCGTCATCAGAAACGCCTCGCCGAAGACCTTCCCGCGTAAAATGCCGCGGATCGCGTTCCAGACGACGTCGTACGCGACGACCGCCCAGCACAGCAGAAACAGCGGCAGCTCGACGTACAGCGGCGCCTTGCAGAAGTGTGCCGTGAGCCCGCCCGCAAACAGGACCGCGCCGACGATCAGGCGGATCAGCATCGTGCGCTGTTCGGATTCCCCGTGGCCGCCATGCTCGTGCCCGCAGCCGCAGCCGTCGTGGTGATGACCGTGCTCGTGTTCGCAGCCGCAGCCGTCGTGGTCATGCCGCGCACAGTGTCCGTCCTCTGAGCAACAGGGCTCATGTCCGCAGCCGTGCTCATGATGATGCTCGTGTTCGTGATGATGCTCATGGCAGCACTCGCCGTGCTTGTGGTCGTGGTGATGCTCATGCTCATGGCAGCATTCACCGTGTTCGTGATGCTCATGTTCGTGCGCATGACAGCATTCGCCGTGTTCGTGTTTGCTCATAGGAACCCCCGCAAAATACAATGGTTGCTCAAATACTCAACTATCGGCCGAAAAAAGAATGCGCGTTTACTCGCGCAGATGATCGAGGCCGAGGTCCAGGATCTTCTCGACGTGCTCATCGGCAAGCGCGTAAAAGACGTTCTGCCCCTCGCGGCGAAAGCGCACAAGGTTCGATAATCGCAGCGCCTTCAGCTGGTGCGAGATCGCGGACTTGGTCATGCCGAGCAGCGCGGCAAGGTCGCACACGCAAAGCTCGTGCACGCGCAGCGCCTGCAGGATCCGCACGCGCGTCCCGTCGCCGAACAGCTTGAACAGCGATGCGAGGTCGATCGCCTCGTCGCCGTTCAGAAGCTGCGGCCGCACCGCCTCGACAACGTCCCCGTGGACGGACTCACATTCGCAAACCGGCAAACGATCCATTTCTTCTCTCCGACAATGATATTGTTGAGCAACTGTTCAACTATATGCATTGTACCGCGTTCTGCGCGCGTTGTCAAGCGTCCGCGCCGATTTTTTGCAAAACCGGTGACATCCGCGCTGGGATATGGTACAATACAAATGAATACTGAAGACTGAAAACGAAAACTGAAAAATGAAGGCGGGCGGGTGAAAACACAATGTGTCATAACTTTTTACCCCATGTGTGTCATCTTGAGCATGGTACGCGCGATCTACCTATGTATCGAAGCTGAGCGAAGTGGAAAGTCCCCGGCGCCCCGCCGCAACAGCGGAACGGGAAAACGGGAAGGTGCGACCTTCCCCTACGATTTCATTCCTGCTGTAGGGGCGGATATCATCCGCCCGCCGAAGTCTGCGGCGCGATATGTCCCTTGCGGGACGCGATATGCCTGCGGCGCGATATGTCCCTTGCGGGACGCGATATGCCTGCGGCGCGATATGTCCCTTACGGGACGCGATATGCCTGCGGCACGGGCCGCAGGGGCGGATATCATCCGCCCGGAAAGGACGACCATGTTTACCTACACCAGAACGGCGCAGTATCACGAGACGGACCAGATGGGCGTGATCCACCACGCGAACTACATCAAATGGATGGAGGAGGCGCGGATCGCGTTTTTGGAATCGCTCGGCTACGTGTATGCGGACATCGAGCGTGAGGGGATCGGCTCGGCTGTCACGGCGGTTTCGGCGCAGTACCGGCAGCCGGTGCGCTTCGGCGATCGGGTGACGGTCGGCGTGCGCGTGACCAAATACAACGGCGCGATCCTTGTTTTTGCGTACGAAATCAGAAACGCCGACGGCGCGCTTTGCGTTTCGGGCGAGACGCAGCACTGCTTTTTGAAGGACGGACGGATCGTCCGCATCCACCGGCTGCTGCCCGGCGCGGACGAAGCGCTGAAAAGCGCGATCGGGGAATAACGGAGGGAGCTCATGCGAACATTTGAATGCGACTATACCGAAGGCGCGCATCCGCAGATCTTAGAAGCGCTGCTTCGCACGAACATGGAGCAGATGAGCGGCTACGGCGCGGACCCGTACACGGCGCGCGCGGCGGAAAAGATCCGGCAATCGTGCGGCGCGCCGGACGCCTCGGTGACGTTTCTGGTCGGCGGCACGCAGACGAACATGATCGTGCTCGATTTGCTTGCCGCGCCGTTTGAGGGCGTGCTGACGGCCGAGACCGGGCACATCAACGTGCATGAGGCGGGCGCGGTCGAGTTTACCGGGCACAAGGTGATCGGGCTGAAGCATCGCGACGGCGTGCTCGACGTCGACGCGCTGGACGCGTACCTTGCGGCGTTCTATGCCGACGCCACGCACGAGCACATGGTACGGCCGGGCGTCGTGTACCTGACGCATCCGACCGAATACGGCACGCTGTATACAAAGGAACAGATGCTGCGCGTGCGCGCGCTGTGCGACCGGTACGGGATGAAGCTCTATGTCGACGGCGCGCGGCTCGGCTATGCGCTGGGCTGCCCGGAAAACGAGATCGCGCTTTCCGATCTTGCGGGGCTTTGCGACGCGTTCAGCATCGGCGGGACGAAGCTCGGCCTTCTGTGCGGCGAGGCGGTCGTCTTTCCGAAGGACGCGCCGAAGCATCTGCTGTCGCAGGTCAAGCGCCACGGCGGCCTTCTTGCGAAGGGCCGGGTCCTCGGCGTGCAGTTTGACGCGATGTTTACCGGCAGGCTGTACGAAGCGATCGGGCGCGAAGCGATCCGCCATGCGCGGCGCATCCGGGAGATCCTGCTTTCAAAGGGCTATCCGCTTGCGTGGGAATCGCCGACGAATCAGCAGTTTACGATCCTGTCCGACGCCGAGGCGACGGCGCTTTCAAAATACGTCGGCTTCGATCTCTGGGGCAGACGCGACGCGGGCCACTGGATCGCGCGGTTCACCTCGAGCTGGTCGACGACCGATGCGGACGTGGAGGAACTGGAAACCGCGCTGCCGCAAAAGACGGCGCTGACAGAATAACGGGAGGAAAACAACATGAAACGAATCATTGCACTTTTGACGCTTGCGGCGCTGCTGTTTTTGGGGACCGGCTGCTCGTGCAGCGGCTCATCCCTCTATGCGAATGCGGAGCGCTATACCGCAGGCGCGGCGACCGTTCCGGCGGACGCGGTGAAGGCTGTCGAGATCGACTGGGCGTCGGGCGGTATCGTTCTGAAGCACGGCACGGGTGAGCTCCATGTATATGAGAGCGGCGGCGACACGCTGAAGGAAGCGGACCGGATGCACTGGTGGCTCGACGGATCGACGCTGCGCATCCGTTTCTGCGCGTCCGGACACCGGATGATGGTGGACAGCAGCAAAAAGCAGCTGACCGTGGAGCTTCCCGCAGGGGCGGACCTGTCGATCGACGTTGCGTCCGGCAAGGTCGTCGCGGAGGAGACGCTGGAGCTCGGCACGTTCGTGCTGGACACGGCGTCCGGCGGCGCGGAGCTGTTCGGGCTTTCGGCGAAGGATGTGAACATTGACACGGCGTCCGGCGCGATCCGCATCGGGAAGGCGTCGGTACAGAATGGATTTGCGGCGGATACGGCGTCCGGCCGGATCGAGGTCGGACAGATCGAAGCCGACACGATCACGGTCGACGGTGCGTCCGCAAAGGTGTCGCTGGGGCTGCGCGCGGCAAAGACGGTCCGCATTGACACGGCGTCCGGCAGCGTGACGCTGAAGCTCTTTGACCCGGCGGGCGGCGCACGGATCGTCTTTAATACGGCGTCCGGAAAGATGAAAAGCGGTCTCAGCCACACGCAGGACGGCAGCGCCTATGTGTTCGGCGCCGGCGCGATCGACGTCCGGATCGACACCGCCTCCGGCTCCGTCACGGTGGAATAACGGGAGGACGCCATGCGGTACAGAACACTCGGAAACAGCGATCTTGCGGTCTCCGCGATCGCGCTCGGCACGTGGGGCCTCGGCGGCGGCAGCGTGTGGTCGGATCACGATTCGACCGAAGCGGAGGCAAGGAACCTCCTCGACGCCTGCCGTGATCACGGGATCAACTACATCGACACCGCGCCGGTCTACGGCACGGGCGAGAGCGAACGGCTTTTGGGCGAAGCGCTGAAAGGCCGCCGGCACGATTTCGTGCTGCAGACGAAATGCTCGCTGAACTGGCGGAACGAGGGCGGCAATTTCCATTATTCGCGCGACGGGTACACGGTCAACAACGACACACGTCCGACCGCGATCGTCCGCGACGTCGAGGATTCCCTCAGACGCATGCAGACGGACTATCTCGACTCCGTGATCGTGCATTACGTATGCAAAGGTTTTCCGGTTTCGGACACGGTCGAGGCGCTCGAACGGCTGAAGGAGCAGGGCAAGATCCGCGCGTACGGATTAAGCAACAGCCGGCCGTCCGACCTTGAGGACTATCAGGCAAACGGCGGGCATGTCGATCTCGTGCAGGAGTTTTTCAGTATCCTCAGCCCGTTCCACGGGCGGGAATACTTCACCGCGTGCAAACCGCACGGCACGACGTTTCAGACCTACGGCGTGCTTGAGGAGGGCTTTTTGACCTCGCCCGCTTTTCTGGACCGCACATTCGTAAAGACCGACATCCGCTCCCGCATCCCGTGGGTGCAGCCGGAGGTCAAGGCGGGACTGCGTCGTGCGTTCGAGACATGGGAGCCGATCCGCGCCGCGCACGGCTGCAGCTTTTCGCAGCTCTTTGAAGCGTGGGCCTTGGCGCAATATAAAAACATGAGCCTGCTTGTCGGCATGCGAAAGCCCGCAAACGTCGCGGACAACGCCGCGTGTCTCGACCTCGTTCTTTCGCCTTCGGAGCTTGCCGACATGGAGGAAGCCGCAAGACCGATCCAGGTGGAAGTTCTCGATAAATAACCGGGCAAGTAAAAAGGCTGTGAGCGATCACAGCCTTTCTGTTTATGCTATTTCAGACGTTCGTCCGTTTCGCTGCGCAAGCACGACGCCTGCGGTGATGAGGACTGCGCCGAGAATGCTCATCCACGACGGCGTTTGCTTCAGCATGATCCACGCGACGATCACCGTGACGAACGGCGAGGCGTACAGGTAGTTGTTCGTGATGACGACGCCGAGCCGGTCGAACGCAATGTTCCACAGCGCGAAGCAGACCGCGTTGCCGAGCACCGCAAGGAAGATCCAGCTGAACAGGACGCGCGGCTGTGTAAACAGCGGGCGCAGGTCCGGCATGCCGGAGGTAACGAGCATCAGCGGCACGGCGGTGATAAACGACCAGAACATGACCCGGCGTGTGACGATAAAGCTGTCCATCTTTGCGGCGTATGGCTTGATCAGGATCGAGTAGAACGCCCACGAAAGCCCGGCGCAAAGCGCCAGAATGTCGCCCAAGAGCTTGATATGAAGCTGCAGGCTGCCGTTCAGAATGACAAGCACCACGCCGACGACGGCAAGCGCCGAGCCGATCCACACAAGCCTGCCGAGCGGCTCGCTGCTGCGTTTAAAAAGCTTTGCAAGGATGAGCGTGAACAGCGGCGTCAGCGAAATGATGATCGAAACGCTTGCGGTCTGATCCCCCACATCCGCGATCGCCGTGTTCTGAAAATAGAAGTAGAGGCTGCCGCCGGTGATGCCGAGCAGCAGAAACATCAGTTCGTCCTTCCACGGAAGCCGGACGAACTTCGGCCGCATCAGCAGCAGCACGACATACGCAAGCGCCATGCGGATCGGCGTGACCTGTGTCGGAGCAAAGCCCGCGTCGAAGAGGTTTTGCGTGACGACGTAGCAGCTGCCCCAGACGACGACCGAAGCCAGCGCAAATACGTGCGCCAGCACGATCGGGATCTGTTTTTTGCCTGTCTGTTCCATGGCCCGTCCTCCACCGCAGAAGTATAGCACAGCGCGGGCGGTTCGTAAACAGAAACCTGATAATATACGATCCTCCGGACGCGGAATCGGGCTTGATAAGTATGCGAAAATAGTTTATAATCATAATGTTACGATATACTGCCCCATTGCGGGTAAACGCTGTTCGGAGGGCTTATATGACGCATATTCTGTTTACGAAAAAGGGACAGATCGCGATCGCGCTGATCGACCGTCCCAAAGCGCTCAACGCGCTGAATTCCGAGGTGCTGGAGGATCTGAATACGCTGGTCGACACGGTTCTTGCCGATGAGGAGATCCGTGTGCTGGTGCTTTCCGGCAGCGGCGAAAAGGCGTTCGTCGCGGGCGCGGACATCGGCGAGATGTCGGACCTTACGAAGGCTGAGGGCGAGGCGTTCGGCAAGAAGGGCAACGACGTTTTCCGCCGCATCGAAACCCTGCCGATTCCGGTGATCGCCGCGGTCAACGGCTACGCGCTGGGCGGCGGCTGCGAGCTTTCGATGGCCTGCGATATCCGCATTTGCGCGGACACGGCGGTGTTCGGTCAGCCGGAGACGGGTCTCGGCATCACGCCGGGCTTCGGCGGCACGCAGCGGCTTTCCAGACTGGTCGGCCCCGGCATGGCAAAGCAGCTCATTTATTCGGCAAAGAACATCAAGGCGGACGAGGCGCTTCGCATCGGACTCGTCAACGCGGTGTATCCGCAAGACGAGCTGATGCCCGCGGCGGAAAAGCTCGCCGAGACGATCGCAAGGAATGCGCCGATCGCGGTGCGCGCATGCAAGCGGGCGATCAACGAGGGGCTGGAGCTGCCGATGGACGAGGCGGTTCAGATCGAGGAGGAGCTGTTCGGCAGCTGCTTTGAGACCGCGGACCAGAAAGAGGGCATGGGCGCGTTTCTCGAAAAGCGCCGGCACGAGCCCTATCAGAACCGGTAAATGATGCAGAGGAGGCGACCCCGGCGCCCCGCCAAAAGGAAACAACGGACGAACGTCCGAATCATCTATCAAAAATCAAAGCAGGAGGAATCAATCATGAAGGTAGCTATTTTCGGCGCAGGAACCATGGGCAGCGGCATCGCGCAGGTCTTTGCGGCAAACGGGCACACGGCGCTTCTGTACGCAACGAGCGTGGAGAGCGCGCAGCGGCATAAGGACAAGCTGGCGGGCGCGTTGAACAAGCGCGTCGCAAAGGGCAAGATGACGCAGGAGGCGGCGGACGATCTGATGAGCCGCATCGTGGTCGATGAAGTCGCGGCGGCAGCGGACGCGGACCTCGTGATCGAGTGCGTCGCGGAGAACATGGCGGTCAAGAAGGAGCTGCTTTCCCGTCTCGATACGCTCTGCAAGGAGGACGCCGTCTTTGCGACCAACACCTCTTCGCTGTCGATCACCGAAATGGCGAAGGGCCTGATGCACCCGATGGTGGGGCTCCACTTCTTCAATCCGGTCCCGGTCATGAAGCTGGTCGAGGTCATTGCGGGCGCGAATACGCCGACCGAGCTCGTCGAATGGGCGAAGAACCTGTGCGTCGAGATCGGCAAGACGCCGGTCGTCGTCAACGAGGCGCCGGGCTTCGTGGTCAACAAGATCCTGATCCCGTACTGCAACGAGGGCGTCTGCGTGCTGCAGGAGGGCGTGGCGAGTGCCGAGGACATCGACATCGCAATGCAGCTTGGCTGCAACCACCCGATGGGACCGCTGCATCTGGGCGACCTCATTGGCTGGGACGTTGTGCTGAACATCATGGACGTGCTCTACAATGAGACGCACGATCCGAAGTACCGCGCAAACGTGCTGATCCGGAAGATGGTCCGCGCGGGCAAGCTCGGCATCAAGACCGGCGAAGGCTTCTTCAAGTACAACCGATAATCAAGGAGGGCAGGAATGGATTTTAAGCTGACGAAGGAACAGCTGCTGGTTCGCAAGATGGTGCGCGAATTCGCAGAGAACGAAGTGAAGCCGATCGCGTCCGAGATCGACGAGGAGGAGCGCTTCCCCGCCGAGACCGTCGCAAAGATGGCGAAGCTCGGCATGATGGGCATCTATTTCCCGAAGGAGTACGGCGGCGCGGGCGGCGACGTACTGAGCTACGCGATCACGGTCGAGGAGCTTGCCAAGGTCTGCGGCACCACCGCGGTCATCGTGTCGGCGCACACCTCGCTGTGCTGCGCGCCGATCTTTGAAAACGGCACCGAGGCGCAGAAGCAGAAGTATCTGCCCGACCTGCTCTCCGGCAGAAAGCTCGGCGCATTCGGCCTGACCGAGCCGAACGCCGGTACCGACGCGTCGGGTCAGCAGACCACGGCGGTGCTGGACGGCGACCATTATGTGCTGAACGGTTCGAAGTGCTTCATCACGAACGGCAGCGTCGCGGACGTGTTCGTGGTATTCGCCATGACCGATCCGAAGATGGGCAACCGCGGCATTTCCGCGTTCATCGTCGAAAAAGGCTTTCCGGGCTTCTCGCAGGGCAAGCATGAGAAGAAGATGGGCATCCGCGGCAGCTCGACGTGCGATCTGATCTTCGAGGACTGCATCGTCCCGAAGGAGAACCTGCTCGGCAAGGAAGGCGCGGGCTTCAAGATCGCCATGGCAACGCTCGACGGCGGCCGCATCGGCATTGCGGCGCAGGCGCTGGGGATCGGCGAAGGCGCGATCGACGAGGCGATCAAGTACACGAAGGAGCGCGTGCAGTTCAAAAAGCGTATCTCTTCGTTCCAGAACACGCAGTTCCAGCTTGCCGATATGCACACCCGCATGCAGGCCGCGCAGTTCCTTGTGTACAACGCGGCGATGAAGAAGCAGGCGCACGAGCGCTGCAGCATGGAAGCCGCAATGGCGAAGCTGTTTGCCGCGGAGGCCGCGTCCGACGTGACGCGCCGCGCCGTGCAGCTGTTCGGCGGCTACGGCTACACCCGTGAATATCCCGTGGAGCGCATGATGCGCGACGCGAAGATCACCGAGATCTACGAGGGCACGAGCGAGGTCCAGCGCATGGTCATCGCCGCAAACCTCGGTGTGAAGTAAGGAGGGCAGAGAACATGAAGATTTTTGTTACCGTCAAGCAGGTTCCCGATACCTCCGGAACGGTCGCCGTCAATCCGGACGGCACGCTGGACCGCGCGTCCATGCAGACCATCATCAACCCCGACGACATGAACGCCGTCGAAGCGGCGCTTTCTCTCAAAGATGAATTGGGCTGCAAGGTCGTTGCGTTCACGATGGGCCCGCCGCCCGCCGAGGGCATGCTGCGCGAGCTCATGGCGATGGGCGTGGACGAGGGCGTTTTAATCACCGCGCGTGAGTTCGGCGGCTCCGATACCTACGCGACGAGCCAGATCATTGCGGCGGCGATCGACACCTACGGCGTCGAACCGGAGGACATCATCCTCGCGGGCCGTCAGGCGATCGACGGCGACACCGCGCAGGTCGGTCCGCAGATCGCGGAAAAGCTGCATCTGCCGCAGGTCACCTACGCCGGCGAGATCAAAAAGGACGGCGACGTGCTGACCGTCAAGCGCATCCTGGAGGACGGCTACATGACCGTCAAGGTCCACACGCCGTGCATGATCACCTGCATCAAGGAGCTGAACCAGCCGCGCTATATGAACATCGGCGGCATCTTCAACTGCTACCAGATGCCGGTCACGGTCATGACCTACGACACGCTGAAGGATCACCCGCTGATCGACAAGAGCACGATCGGCCTCTTGGGTTCGCCGACGAACATTCTGACGTCGTTCACCCCGCCGCAAAAAGGCGCAGGCATGATGCTTGAAGGCGACGGCAAGGAAACCACCGACAAGCTCGCAGGCATCCTGGCCGCGAAGCACATCATCTGAGGAAGGGGGAACGGAATCATGTTTAACAGCAGCGAAATCGAAGCCTTCAAGAACGTTTGGGTCTTCTGTGAACAGCGCGAAGGCGTAATGATGCCGACCACCTTCGAATTGATCTCCGAGGGCAGAAAGCTCGCCGACGAGCTCGGCGTGGAGCTGTGCGGCGTCCTGCTCGGCGACGGCGTCGACGGCATTGCAAAGGAGCTCGGGACGTACGGCGCGGACAAGGTCTACGTTTACAACAGCCCGCTTCTCAAAACCTTCACCACCGACGCGTACACCAAGGTCATCGTCGACGCGGTCGAGGCATTCAAGCCGGAGATCCTTCTGTTCGGCGCATCCACGATCGGACGCGATCTCGCGCCGCGCTGCGCGGCAAGACTGCACACCGGCCTTTGCGCGGACTGCACGCACCTCGATATCGACCTCGATAACTATCAGAAATTCCTTCGCGAAGCGTCCACGCTTCCGGAGGATCGCATCGAGCGCACCAAGAGCGTCCGGCTCGCGGGCGCGGATCACTCGGTCGCGCGCGACCTCAAGATGACGCGTCCGGCGTTCGGCGGACATCTCATGGCATCTATCATTTGCCCGCGCTTCCGTCCCGCCATGGCGACGGTGCGTCCCGGCGTTATGAAGCGCCGCGAGAACCCGCGCGAGGTCGAGCTTTTGCATCCGGCGTTCGAGCTGAAGCCGGAGGACATCCGCACCGAGGTCACGGAGACCGTCAAGGCGGCGAAGAAGCTGGTCGATCTGATCGGCGCGGACTGCATCGTGTCCGTCGGCCGCGGCATTTCGAAGGACGTCGAAAAGGGTCTTGCGCTTGCCGAGGAGCTTGCAGCAGAGCTCGGCGGCGTGGTCGGCGCGTCGCGCGCATGCGTGGACGCGGGCTGGATCGGCGCGGATCATCAGGTCGGCCAGACCGGCAAGACCGTGCATCCCAAGATCTACGTTGCGCTCGGCATCTCCGGCGCGATCCAGCACAAGGCGGGCATGCAGGAATCCGAATGCATCATCGCGGTCAACAAGAACGAGACCGCCCCGATCTTCGAGTGCGCGGACTACGGCATCGTCGGCGACCTCTTCAAGGTCGTCCCCGAGCTGATCGAATCCATCCGCCAGGCCAAAGCCACGAAATAAACCGCCGGTTTTCAGGAGGCAAGAGATGATTACAGTTCTGGTTATATTCGGTTTTCTCGCAGTATGCGCTTTTCTGGAATGGATCGTGATGATACCGCTTGCGGGAAAAGACCGTATGAAAGCATGGAAAGTGACTGATCCGGATGGATGGGGACACTTCAAACTGCTGATGGGGTTTCCGTTTCTGGCTGCGCTTATCGTTGCCGTCATTGTCTACTTCGGTTTGGAAAAAAAGATGGACAGGACGCTGATATACGTTCTGATGAGCTTGATCGCACTTGCGGTGTTTGCCGGAAGCAGTTTTCTGATTGTGCTTGTTATTAAAAAGAAAGGAAACGAAGCCTTAGAGATTCTGCGAAAAAAAGAAGAGGCTGAACAGAAGGCAGCGCAGGAGGAAAAACGCGCTGAAGAAAAAGACGCCGCAATCCTGAAAGAAATCCGGGAAAACACCGGAAAGGAAACCGTAACGGCAACACGTGTTGAAGGCGGCAAAATCCGCTGCTCGGAATGCGGAGAGATCCAACCGGAGAATCGAAACATCTGTTGGAATTGCGGTGCGAAACTGACGATCGAAGAGAGGGACTGACTTTTCCGGCCTATCGGAGAATAAAATGACGGAAGCGGAGCGAATGACGATCGAGCGGGAGCTGAAAGCGTTTCTCGACGACGGGGGACGCGTGACGGCACTGCCCGCAAAACGGAAAAAGCAGATGCTTGCGTACTTCTGGATCGCGCACCGGCTGCCGGAGGACGGGGTGTGGAACGAGCGCGCGCTGAATGCCGCCCTGAACGACCTGCACACCTTCGGCGATCCGGCGATCATTCGCAGAACGCTTGTCGATCTCGGCGTACTCGACCGCGATCCGTTCGGCACGCGCTATACGCTCGTCCTGCCGCTCCCGTCGCTTGACGCGTTCCTGTCGCGGGCGCTGTAAACGATCGGACGCCAAACGATCCCGGTGAACTGCCGGGATCGTTTTTCTGTGCAGTTTGGTGCGGCGACGACCTCGGCGGCCGCCAAGACGCATACCAACGGACCAGGCGGATACTGTCCGCCACTACGGTTGGAATGGGATCGTAGGGGAAGGTAGTGTCTTTCCGTTCCGCTTACAAGGCACGGGAGGCCGGGGTCGGCCTCCCCTACAACTGCATGCACGGACCCAAAAGCCTTCCCCTTGAGGGGAAGGTGCCGAGGAACGAGGCGGATGAGGTGTTGATGAATTCCCTTTCGGCATGAAAAAGCCCAACCTTGCGGTCGGGCTTTTGCGTTATTGTTGATCAGTCGATCATGCTCTTAAGATTCTCCGCAACCGTGATCGGCGCGGCGGTGGCGGCCTTGACCTGTTCCACGGTGAATTCCGGGTTGATCTCGGTCATCAGCAGGCCGTTTTCGGTGACCTCCAGCACGCACATTTCGGTGATGATCTTCTTCACGCAGTGCGAGGCGGTCAGCGGCAGACGGCAGTTTTCAAGGATCTTCGGATTGCCCTTTGCGGTGTGCTCCATGCAGACGATGCAGTTGCGCGCGCCGACGCACAGATCCATCGCGCCGCCCATGCCGGGCATTCTTTTTCCGGGGATGATCCAGTTGGCGAGGTTGCCGTGCTGATCGACTTCCAGCGCGCCGAGGAAGCACGCGTCGACGTGACCGCCGCGGATCAGGCCGAAGTTCGTTGCGGAGTCGATGAACCCGCCGCCGAACGCTGCGGAGGCGACGTTGCCGCCCGCGTCGACGACATGGTACGGATCGTAGTTCGCATCGCCCTCTTTCGGCGTTGCGCCTGCGCCGACGATGCCGAGCTCGGCATGGATGACGAGGTCGACGCCCTCAGGCAGGAAGGAGGGGATCATGGTGGGCAGGCCGATGCCGAGGTTGACGACGTCGCCGTCCTTCAGTTCTTTCGCACAGCGCTTTGCGATAAAGGCTTTGATTTCAGACTTATCCATTATCTTCTGACTCCTTCCACGATGTAGTCGACGCACATGCCGTAGGTGTGGATGTTTTCGGGCTCGATCTCGCCGACGGGGACGAGGTATTCGGTCTCGGCGATGACGGTGTCCGCCGCGGTCGCCATGACCGTGTTGAAGTTGCGCATCGTGCCCTTGTACCAGCAGTTGCCCGCTTCGTCGCACTTATAGGTGCCCAAGAGAGCAAAGTCCGCACGGATCGGGGCCATCAAGAGGTATTCTCTGCCGTTGACGGTCTGCTTGCCGAGGCAGAGCGGGCTTTCTTCGATCAGCGTGTCGACGCCGACGGGGGTGAGGACGCCGCCGAGTCCCGCGCCGCCCGCGCGGACGCATTCCGCCATCGAGCCCTGCGGGATCAGGTTGACTTCCAGCGTGCCGGCGTTCATCTGTTCGCCGACCTCCGGCGTCATGCCGACGTGCGTTGCGATGACGCGCTTGACCTGATGGTTGTGGATGAGCTCCGCGATGCCGAAGAACTCCTCGCCCTTCGGACCGACGGCACGGCCCATGTCGTTTGCAATGAGCGTCAGATCCTTCGTGCCGAGCTTCACTAACTCCTTGACGATCGCATGCGCCTGGCCGCAGCCCAGAAAGCCGCCGCACAGGATCGTTGCGCCGTCCGGAATCATCTTCGCCGCTTCCAGCGCGGTGAGTACCGGTTTCTTTGCCATAAGTTGCCTCCTTGTTGATTTCGTATCTTGTGCGGCTTATTTCATGCCGCGTTTGACCATTTCCGTCACGACGAAGCTCGCGACGTCGTCGCCGTACGTGCCCGCGCCGAAGCCGGCGTCAAAGCCCAGCTCCTTGGCAAGCTCGTGCGTGATGCGCGGTCCGCCGCAGACCACAACGAACCGGTCGCGAAGGCCTTCGGCCTCCAAGAGCTCGATCAGGTTCGTCAGGTTCTGGATGTGGATATCCTTCTGCGTGACCGTCTGCGAAACAAGCAGCGCGTCGGCGTTGACCTCCAGCGCCTTTTTGATGAAGTCCTCGTTCGGAACCTGCGAGCCGAGGTTGTACGCCTCGATCATCTCATAGCGCTCCACGCCGTAGTGTCCGGCGAAGCCCTTGCGGTTCATGATCGCGTCGATGCCGACCGTGTGCGCGTCGGTGCCGGTGGACGCGCCGACCATGACGACCTTGCGGCCGATGTGCTCACGGATGTAGTCGTTCGTCTCCTCCATCGTCATGACGTCGGATTCGACGGTGATGACGTGGATATCTTCGTAGTTTACGGTGTGCACGCAGCTGCCGTAGACCACATAGAACGTGAATTCCTTGTCGAGCGGGGCGTGATACGTCACGTTCGGCTCGTCGAGGCCCATCTTCTTTGCGATCTGGCGCGCCGCCTCCACGCCGCGCTCGTCGTCCCTGACCGGCAGGGTGAAGCTCAGCTGCACCTTGCCGTCGTTCATCGTGTCGCCGTACGGCTTTAAGCGCGTGAGGTCGAGCGTGGTGTCGAACTCGATTTTATGCGTGTTGTACAGTCCGCTGCTCATTCGTTTGCCACCTTGCCTTTCATGACCTCGATAAACGGGTTGAAATACGATGCGTCCTTCAAAACGACGCCGTTAAGACCCTTGCCGCCGTCCTTCGGCCGTTTGACGTCCGCGAAGATACCGCGCTCCAGCGTGGTGAACAGGCCGAGCGTTTCGATCTCCTTGAGAAGCTCGGTCGCCTTCGTCAGCACTTCGTTTGCGCGCGAGCGGATGATGCCGCCCTCCTTGAAGGTCAGTTCTGCACCGAGGTCCTTCATCGTGCGGAAGATGTACTGCGCATTTTCGATCGACAGCGCGCGATCGCTCATGAACGGCGTGTGGATCGCCTCGGTCATCATGCCTAAAAGATGCAGCTTCTGGTTCGTCAGGATCGTGACCATGTTGAACAGCGCGTCCTGAATGTGTCCGCGGAAGATGTTGCCGGTCATGTACTTGGTCGGCGGCATGTATTTGAGCGGCGCCTTCGGGAAGATCTCGCGCGCCATCTGCGCCTGCGCAAGCTCATAGAGGAACGTGTTCTCCACGGACGGGTCCATCTCGAACGCGTGGCCGAGGCCCATCTGCTCCTCGCGCATGCCCGCGCACTTTGCGAACGCTTCGTTCAGGAACTGCGACGCAAGCACCGTATGCGCGGACGTGATCGCGTCGTCGGTCGTCAGGTAGTTGTCCTCGCCGGTGTTGATGATGACGCCCGCGTAGCCGTTGATGATGCGGGAGAAGTACTGGTCGACGATCGTGCGCTGCATGTTGATGTCGCGGAACAGGATGCCGTACAGCGCATCGTTCAGCATGACGTCGAGCCGCTCCAGCGCGCCCATCGCCGCGATCTCCGGCATGCACAGGCCGGAGCAGTAGTTGCACAGCCGGATATAGCGGTGCTGCTCCTCGCCGACCTCGTCCAGCGCGGCGCGCATCAGGCGGAAATTCTCCTGCGTTGCGTAGGTGCCGCCGAAGCCCTCGGTCGTTGCGCCGTACGGCACGTAGTCAAGGAGCGACTGGCCCGTGGTGCGGATGACCGCGATGATGTCCGCGCCCTGCTTTGCGCCGGCCTTTGCCTGGATGATGTCCTCGTAGATGTTGCCGGTCGCGACGATGATGTAGAGGTACGGACCCTGCTTGTCGCCGAAGCGGCCGAGATACTCGTTGCGTTTCGCGACGTTCTTGTTGATCCGCGCCATGGCCGCGTCGATGTACGGCTGCAGGACCCTGCGTACCTGTTCGTCCGGATGCGGCGGGAGCTTACTGAGATCCAGCTCGCCGCGGTCGACCGCTTCGGCGACGCCCTGCGGATCAAGGCCGGTTTCGAGAATCGCGCAGCCAATGACCCGCGCGGCGCCCAAAGGCAGCAGCGCGTGCTCCATCAGGTTGTCTACAATGACGTTCGGCATGGGAACATCCATGTCGTTGACGCCGTCGACGCCGAGGAGGCGGCACACGGTGCGCTCCACGGCGACGGTGGTATGCAGGTCGATAAAGCGCTGCACATCGGCGGCAACGTGCGCCGCGCTGGTGCGCGCTTCATTGACCAGATCGAAATTCAAGCCGAGTTTGCTCTCCATACGGGTTCCTCAGTGCTTGACGTGGCGTTCGTTGCGAAGGAGCTTTGTAGGCTCCAGATAGTGCTGCAGCGTGCCCTCGGCGACGTAGGCGACGCCGGTCTTTTCGACCTTGCGCTTGCCCGTGCATACGTCGCAGTGGCAATTGGAGACATAATGCTCCGGTTCGGTGTAGGACGTGATGACGCCCTCGAAGTTGCGCAGGATGACCTTTCTCGGCGTCTGCGAGATCAGGTAGTTCGGCATGACGGGCGTCTTGCCGCCGCCGCCCGGCGCGTCGACCACGAACGTCGGCACGCAGTAGCCGGACGTATGGCCGCGCAGCGCTTCCATGATCTCGATGCCCTTCGATACCGGCGTGCGGAAGTGCGAAAGGCCGAGGGACGGGTCGCAGGCGTAGATGTAGTACGGACGCACGCGCATCTTAACGAGCCCGTGCACGAGCTCCATCATGACGTGACTGCAGTCGTTGATCCCGGCAAGGAGCACGCTCTGGTTGCCCAGCGGAATGCCCGCGTCCGCGAGCATGGCGCACGCCTTCGCGGCTTCGGGTGTGAATTCCTTCGGCGTGTTGAAGTGCGTGTTGAACCAAATCGGATGGTACTTCTTCAGCATGTTGACAAGCTGCGGCGTAATGCGCTGCGGGCACACGACCGGCGTGCGCGAGCCGAGACGGATGATCTCGACGTGCGGGATCTCGCGAAGGCGGGAAATGATGCTCTCCAGAAGGGTGTCGGACACCATCAGCGCGTCGCCGCCGCTCAGCAGTACGTCGCGGACTTCGGGATGGTTGCGCACATAGTCGATGCAGGCGTCGATCTGCGAAAGCGGTACGCCGCAGTCGTTCTGCCCCGCGAAGCGGCGGCGCGTGCAGTGCCGGCAGTACATCGAGCACATGTCGGTGATGAGGAACAGCACGCGGTCCGGATAGCGATGGGTAAGGCCCGGCGTCGGGGAATCGGTGTCCTCGTGCAGCGGGTCGGCGTCCTCGTAATCGGCGTAGTCGAGCTCCTCCGCACGCGGGATCGCCATCTTGCGGATCGGGTCATACGGATCGTCGAGGTCGATCAGCGAGAGATAGTAGGGCGTGATCGCCATGCGCAGCTTGCCCAGCGTTTTGCGGACGCCCTCCTCCTCGGCGGGGGTCAGGGTCATGATCTTCTTGAGATCTTCAATCGTTTCGGCGCGGTTTTTCACCTGCCAATGCCAATCGTTCCACTGCTCTTCGGGAACGTCGGCAAACAAACCGTTGCGGGTTTTCATAATGGTTCCTCCTGTGGGATGAAGATGAGGAAGGGAGCAGGCCTTTTCCCTGCTCCCGTGACGGAATCAGCAGTATTTCTCGTCGAACAGCTTCCGGAGCTTCGCGTTCTCGCGCAGCACGTTCAGCGTGATCTCGGCGTGGTTCTTGGTGTAGCCGTTGCCGACGATCATGGTGACGTCCTTGCCGACGCCCTCTGCGCCCAGAGCGGCCTTCGTGAACGAGGTCGCCATCGAGAAGAAGTATACGAGACCGTCGTCGCGCACCGGGAGGATCGCGCTCATCTCGCAGGATTCGATGTTGACGCAGCAGATGGAGATGTCGTATTCCTTGCCGCCGTTGACTTCGAGCGCCTTTTCCAGCACCTCGACCGGCTTCGTGCAGTCCGCAACGATGACGTCGGTGTACACGCCGAGTTCAATGAGCGCAGGGACCTGCTTCGGGTTCCTTACGACGCCCACGACCTTGCCGTTTTTGCCGACCTTTTTCAGCGCTTCCCAGCCGCAGAGCACGCCGCTCTTGCCGTTTGCGCCGAGGATCAGGACGGAATCGCCCTCCTTCGGGAGCTTTCTTGCCTGTGCAGGCGCACCTGCAACGTCGAGTGCGGCCAGCGCCAGCGCCTCGGACATGTCGTCGGGCAGCTTTGCGTAGATCGCGGACTCGAACAGGACCGCCTGTCCGTCGATGTCGACGCGGTCGATGTCCTTGTGGATCGCCTTGATGCGGTCGATCTTCAGCGGCGTCATGGAGAGGGAGACGAGAGATGCGATCTTGTCGCCGACCTTGAGATCAAAGTCCGGCTTCTTCAGAAGGTCCTCGCCGATGTAGGCGACCTTGCCGATGAACATGCCGCCGGAGCCGGTGACCGGGTTCTGCTGCTTGCCGCGCTCGGCCACGATGCCGAGGATCATTTCGCCGATCTTCTGCTCGTCGCCGCCGCAGGCCTCTTCGATCTGCGTGAACGACGCGGAGTCGATGTTCAGAGAGATGACGTCGCAGATGATCTCATTGCTGTAACGCTTGGTCATGTCGTTGTCGATCTTCCATGCCGCCTGGGTCAGAACGCCCTTCGGCTCGATGACGCGGTGGGTGCCGTACTTGTTGCCCTTCAACTGTTCCATTGTGATTCCTCCTGAAATTGTATTTGATAGGTTGTTTGTATCCGGTTGTTACTGACGCGGCTTCATGCCGAGGATCGCGCGCGCCTCGTCGGGCGTTGCGATCTCGCGGCCGAGCTCCTTTGCAAGACGCACGACCTTTGCGACGAGCTCGCCGTTGGAAGCCGCCTTGTGGCCCTTGCCGAGGTAGACGTTGTCCTCGAAGCCGACGCGCACGTTGCCGCCCATGATGATGCCGGCGGCCGCCATCGTCCATGCGGAGCGGCCGACGCCGGTGACGGTCCAGGTCGAGCCCGCGGGGAGCTTATTGACCATGAACGCAAGGTTGTCGACGGTCGCGGGCGCGCAGCCGGGAACGCCGAGCACGAAGTTGAACTGCATCGGCGCGCCGGGGACCTCGCCCTTTCTCGCCATGTTCAGCACGGTGTCGAGGTGGCCCAGCTCGAAGCACTCGTATTCGGGCTTGATGTCGTTTTCGAGCATGCGCTTGCCGAACGCGCGCATCGTGGGCATCGTGTTTTCAAACACGTCGTCACCGAAATTGCAGGTGCCGCAGTCAAGCGTCGCCATTTCGGGCATGAGCTCGGTCGGCTGCAGACGCTCTTCGGGCGTCATGCCGGTCGCGCCGCCGGTCGACGGGATCATGATGACGTCTGGAAGCTCTTTGCGGATCGCGTCCATGACGACGCGGAAGCGCTCGCGGTCCTGCGTCGGCGTGCCGTCGTCCCAGCGGACGTGCACATGGATGATCGCCGCGCCCGCTTCATATGCGAGCTTCGCTTCACGCACCATCTCCTCGACGGTGTAGGGGACGGCGGGGTTGTTGGCTTTGGTGACTTCGGCGCCGCAGATCGCGGCGGTGATGATGAGCTTTTCCATGGCGGCCTCCTTACTTGCTGTGTTCGATGCGCTGGCAGTTCTTCGGCGTCACGCAGGTGCCGTGCGCGCGGCAGACCACGATCGGTTCCGGCAGAACGTCCGCCGCGGACGGGGAGATGTCCGGCCGCGCCGCGATGATCTTGCGTGCCTCGAACGTCATCCCGCGGGAGGTGTTGCCGATGCGGTCGATCTCGCCGTACGCCTCGATGTAGTCGCCCGCGTAGACGGGGGCAAGGAATTCGATTTTGTCGTAGGCGCAGAACAGGCCTTCGTCGCCGTCGCAGCGGATCAGAAGCTCGGTCGCGACGTCGCCGAACAGATGCACCATATGCGCGCCGTCGACCAGATTTCCGCCGTAGTGCGCGTCCTTGGCGCTCATGCGGAGCCGGATCAGGGATGTGATTTTTTCCATGTGTGATTCTCCTTTGCAAAGCGTTTTCGGGAATAAAAAAGCGCCGTCGGTCGATCCTCGACCAATAGCGCTCCATGCTCACTGAACATGACAGCATCCATGCTTGCACAGGGACGCCAGAAGCCGGATCGGGCGGTTCGGCCTCTTCGGCGAAAGACCCCTTCCCTGTCCGATTTTGCCGGCTGCCCATCCGATCGGAACGGTACCCTGTCCTTCGCGCCTCTATTGTAATGAATAGATATGAACCTTATTGCAATAAGTATACCAAAACCAAAGCGGGATTGTCAAGGAAAAATCCTGTCAATACGCCTGCTCGATGCGCGCGAGGATCGCGGGATCCAGCGACAGCATCCGGCAGATGTTCAGCGCGTCCTTCGGGCAGTCCGCCTTGCCCTCGACGCGGTACAGGCCGTAGTTCATGTGCCGCGCAATGACCGCTACGCCGTCTGCGCCGGGCGCGGACAGCTCGGTACGGATCGCGTCGGGATCGACGTTTTTGAGGCCGAGGATCTGGTAGTGCGCGCGGGCGAATTCCGCAACACCGTCGTAGTGCGTGGCAAGGATCGAGATCGCGTTCAGCCCGTTCAGATGCTGCGTGACCGCCTGCACGATCGCCGCGCCCTCGTCCGGGTTCGTGCCGCGCGCAAGCTCGTCCAAAAGGAACAGCGAATAGCCCTGTTCGACCTCCGAAAGCGCCCGGTTGAACCGCACGATCTCCGAGCCGAAGCCGGATAGACCCGACTGCATGGACTGCGCGTCGTCGAACAGCATCTGCACGCAATGGAGCATCGGCAGCCGAGCCGCCTTTGCCGGGACCAGAAAGCCCGCGTGGAACAGCAGGACATGGAGCGCGACCGTCTTCATGGCGACGCTTTTGCCGCCCATGTTCGCCCCGGTGATGACGACCGCGCCGCGATCCGCCGCGATCGACACCGGCACAAACGCGCGTCCCTTCGCCTGCAGCAGATCGGCAAGCTCCGGGTTGATCATGCCGGTGAGCTCCAGCGTCGTTTCGGTGATCTCCGGCCGCACGCCGCCGTACCGGACCGCAAGCTGCGCTTTCCGGATCAGAAGGTCGAGCCGTCCCGCCGCGTCGGCGTCGGACAGCATTGGGGGGACGAACGGCACGAGCGCGGCGCACATCACGGCGCGAAGCCTGCGCTCCTCGTCCTCCTCCAGCGCGCAGACACGCGTGCGCGCGGCCCGGATCGCGTCCTTTTCGGCGTCTGCGGCGGCATACAGCGTCTGTTCGAGCCGGCGCTTTTCGGCGCGGATCGCTCTCAGCGTTTCGCTTGCGCTGTCCGGAAGATAGAACCCGCGCGAGCGCGTTCCCTCCGGATCGAGCACGTTCAGCGCGCCGGTCGGATCGGAGAAGGCGATCCCCTCCGCGTGCACCGTGCCGTTCATGCAGTCGAACAGCGGACCGAGTTCCGCAATGCGCAGCAGGAAGCCCTTGAGCTCGAACAGCTCGACGGAATCGAGGCATGCGCCTTCGGTCAGCCGTTTGAGCGACCCGCGGATGTCCTTGAGCTGACACAGCACCGTCGTGATCCGCTCGAACAGGTCCCGCAGCGCCGACGCGTGCGCCGCCGTGCGCTCGGTGTTCAATAACTCCGTTTCGAGCTCTTTGCGCTCGTCCGGCGCGTAAAAGCGGAGCTTTCGCACCCGCTCCTGCCCGAACGGACAGGACAGATGCAGGCTGTCGAGCACGTACTGCAGGCCGATCTTCACCCTGTCGTCGAACCCGATCGAGATCATGCGATCGCCTCCTTTACATTGATGACCGGCACGTGTACGGCGCACTGTACGGCGGCCTTGAACGTGTCCGGATCGAACGTCCACCCGTAGGCGGACACGGGGTTGACCGTCACGCAGACGAGCCTTGCGGCGTCGACCGTTTCAAGCGTCACGCCGCGAAGCGCGAGCTTATCGAACGTGTCGGCCGAAAGCAGCACCCTGCTCGGATCCTGCACCACGAGCCGCGCGTTTTTGAGAGCGCCGCTCTTCAGGAGCGGGAGCAGCATGGAATCGGTCAGCGCGCCGGAGATCTGCGCCTCGTGCGCCGTTTTCAGCGCGTCGGCAAGCGGCAGGTCCGTTTCCTTCGGCAGCGTTTCCGCCTTTTTGAGATTCAGGATGCGGCAGATGTTCGCGGTGTCCGCGACAACCTTCTCCATGCGCATGTCGTAGCTTGCGCCGGTGCAGAGGATCACGCCGTCCGCGACGCTGCGCGCGCCGAGCGACTTGCGGCCCAAAGCGCCGTCGATCAGCACCTGCTGGGCGCCGAGCGAGAAAAAGAGCGCCGAAAGGGTTTTGAGCTGCGAGGTGATCGAAGGTCCCGCAAGCTGGACGAAGCCCGCGCTTCTTGCCCGCACGACGATGACCTCGCCCAACGGCGTCGGCACGCCGGTGGCACAGACGATCTCCTGCGTGACGTCGCAAAGGGGCAGCATGTCCTTTGCGGTGGCGAACAGCGTCCCCTCCGGCACGAAGATGCCGGGCTTTTCGGTGCCGGTCACGACATCGGTGGATTCGCCGTCGCGCCCGATCGAGGTCAGGCCAAGAACGCGGCCGTCGAGCCATTCGATCAGCCGGTTCAGCACGGTCGTTTTGCCTGCGTTCTTGCACATGCCGACGATGGACAGCGTGCGGATGGCTTTGAGTTCGTCAAGAAGCGGCGGCAGCATGGGGGATCGTCCTTTCGTTGGATTTCGTACCATGTATCATATCATATCTTCCGCCAAAAGAAAAGAGCGAAAGCGCCGATCATGCCGTTCGGTCAGATTGACAAACCGCGCGGTTTGCTATACAATTATACTACTATTCAAATCGGGATCGGGGCAGGAAACCATGAAAAAGAGGACGCAGCGGATCATCATCATCGTCGCCATGCTTGCGGCGCTCGGACTGTTCTTCCTGTTCCTGTACGACATTCTGGTTCCGTTCATTTCGATGGAGATCCGTCACGACGTCGACGGCGCAAGGGCGCTTCTGACCGAGCGCGGCGTACTGGGCTTCCTTTCGGTCATGCTGATCGAAGCGCTGCAGATGGTCGTCGTGTTCATTCCGGCCGAATTTATTCAGATATCCTCCGGTCTCAGCTACCCGTTTTACATCGCGCTGCTGCTGTGCGATCTCGGCGTCTGCCTCGGCGCGACGATCATCTATGTGCTGGTCAACACCTTCCGCTTCTCCAACGACGCCTACGAAAAAAACGAAAAGGTCATCGCCCGGCTTGCCAAGGGCGTAAAGCAGCGCGACCGCGGCACGCAGCTTCTTCTGTACCTGCTGTTCATCATGCCGTTCATTCCGTTCGGCGCGATCTGCTATTACGGCAGCCACCGCAAGATGAAGTATTCGCGCTACATCTTCACGGTCGCAACCGGCGTCATCCCGTCGATCGTCACGTCGAATCTGATGGGCGCGGCGATCCGCTGGTTCATCGGCAATCAGCTGCCGCTGTGGGTGCTGATCCTGATCCTGTTCGCGCTTGCGGGCGTGCTGTTCACGGTGCTGTTTCTGTTCCTCAACAAGATCTATTTCCGTCAGAACGAGGGCACGCCGGATTCCGTGTTCTGCGGCGGCTTTTTCGGGCTTCTGAACACCCTGCGCAAGCGCAGACAGCGGCTGCACGTCGACGCGGAAAAGATCAAGGACATGACCGGACCGTACGTCGCGCTGTGCAACCACGGCTCGTTCTACGACCTGTACTATGTGAAGCGGCTGTTCGAGCAGACGGCCGCCGCGAGTCCGTCCTTTGTCATCAACAAGCACCTGATATCGCATCCGCTGATCCGAAAGCCTGCGTCCAAGGCCGGCATGATCACGAAGAAGCTGTTCTATCCGGACGTCAAGGTGCCGGTGCAGATCATGCGCATGCTGAAAAAGGGCTATCCGGTCGTGATTTTCCCGGAGGCGCGGCTCTCCGCGGACGGACGCAATTACCCGATCGTCGACCGCAGCGCGGCGTTCTACCGAAGGCTCAAGACCGACGTTGTGATCCTGAAGATCCGCGGCGCGTACTTCGCCAATCCGAAGTGGCGCAAGCGCTTCTTCCGCTCGGACATCTATGTTTCGGCGGATCGCGTGATCACAAAGGACGAGATCGCAGCAATGACCGACGACGAGCTGAACGCATTGATCGACGACGCGATCGCGTTCGACGAATCGGCCGAGCCCGTCAACACCTACAAGCGTAAAAACATGGCGAAGGGGCTCGAAAACGTCCTCTATCGCTGCATCGACTGCGGCGCGCTGTACACCGTGCAGGGCGTCGGGAACGAGTTCGTCTGCTCCGCGTGCGGCAGGCGCCGCCGGTTCAACGAGCGGTATCTGTTCGACGACGCGCCGTACTCGATCGGCGGCTACTACGGGCGCATCAAGGAGCTGGAGCGGAAGGAGCTTCCGGGCTTCCGCCTCGAAACGAACGTCACGGTCAAGGTGTTTCACGATACGGGCAGGTACATGACGCGCGAAACGGGCCGGTGCGTGCTCGACGAAACGGGCTTTTCCTACACGTCGGACAAGACGTCGTTCACGGTCGGGTACGACATGCTGCCCGCGCTGCCGTTCTCGGTCAACGCCGAGTTCGAGACGTATCACGACGGAGATCTCTACTACTTCTATCCCACCGAAAACCGTCGGCAGGTCGTGCGCTGGGCGCTGCTTGTCGACCTCATTAAGGAGCTGCGTGATGAAAAAGAACGGTAAAACGCTGTTGAACCTGTCGACCAAGACCTTTCTCCAGGTCGTCATACTGCTGTTCGTGCTGATGCTTGCGGCGATCGTGCTGACCTATGTGATCCCGAAGGGCGCATTCGGCACGACCGCCGACGGAGAGCCGGACTTCCTCGCGTATACGCGCATCGAGGATGCGTCGGGCATTCCGGTCTGGAAGGGCCTGCTTGCGCCGTTCCTCGTGTTCGGCTCGGCGAACGGGCTGGAGCTTCTGATGCTGTCGCTGTTCCTGGTCACGGTGTTCGCCGCGTTTCAGGTCATGAGCGACGTCGGCGGCATCCGCGCGCTGGTCGGGCGGGTCGCGAGCCGGTTTGAAAAGCGAAAGGGCCTGCTGCTTGCGGCGATCGCGCTGGTGTTCATGGCGTTCGGCGCGTTCCTCGGCCTGTTTGAGGAGATGCTGTCCATGCTGCCGATCGTCACCGCACTGTGCGTGCTGATCGGCTACGACTCGTTCACGGGCTTCCTCGTCAGCATCATCGCGTGCGGCTTCGGCTTTGCGAGTGCGATCACCAATCCGTTCACGGTGCTGACGGCGGCGCGCATCATCGACGCGAACCCGATGGAGCATATCTGGTACCGCATCGTCATCTTCGCCGTGATGTATCTGCTGCTGCTCGGCTTCGTGTTCCTGTATGTCAGAAAGCTCAAAAAGGATCCGAACAGAAGCCTGACGCTTGCGCACGACGAGGCGCTGCGCGCGGCGGGGACCGCACAGGACGGCGCACTGTCGCCGGAGAACGAGAAGCGCATCTCGCGGATCTACATCGTGTTCCTGCTTTTGAGCCTTGCGCTGATCATCACCTGCTCGCTGATCGAATCGCTGCGCGGCGTGACCGTCGTGGTTCTGATCGCATACTTTTTGATCTTCGGCCTGCTCGCGGGCTTTTTGAGCGCAAAGGCCGTCAAGCCGGTGCTGAAGAGCTTTCTCAAAGGCGTCGTCGGCGCGCTGCCCACGATCGTGTTCATCGCGCTTGCGTCGTCGATCAAGTACATCTTCGACGAGGGCTCCATCATGCCGACGATCGTGCATTCGATCAACACGCTCGTGTCCGGGCACAGCCCGTTCATCGTCGCGCTTGTGCTGTACGCGATCATTCTTGTGCTCGAATTCTTCATCTCGTCCTCGACGGCGAAGGCGGTCCTTGTCATGGGCATGCTTGCGGTCGTGAGCGTGCCGCTTTCCAAGCAGATGCTCGTGCTGATCTACACCTTCGGCGACGGCTACACGAACGTGCTGTTCCCGACCTCGCCGGTGCTTCTGATCTCGCTGTCGATGATCGGCGTCGACTACTTCAAATGGATCAAAAAGAGCGCGCCGCTGTTCCTTATCAACCTTGCGCTGGTCGTGGGCTTCATCGCGCTGGGCATTGCGATCGGATATTGATTGCGTACACAGGAATACAAAAAAGCAGGGACCGCTTCGACGGAAGCGGTCCCCGATGTTTTTTGGCTTATTTGCCGAGCTCGCAGCTGATCGCCCGGACGTTTTCGACGGAGTTCATAAACGCGGTCAGGTCGGCGATCGTCGTGTCCACGTTGACGCGCATCATCAGATCGCAGTGCGCCGTGCCGTCCTCCAGGAACGTGACCTTGGTCGTGATGATCTGCATCTTGTGTTCCTTGACGTACGCCTCAAGCGCTTTGTCAAAGGCGGGCTGATCCTGCACCGCGCAGGAGAGCTTGGCGATGATCATCGTGTCCGCGCCGAGGATGAACCGGTGCATCAAAAACTGGATCACGGCGACGATCAGCGTGGCGAACGCGCCGATCACATACATGCCCGCGCCGACCGCAAGGCCGATGCCAGCCGTCGCCCAGATGCCCGCTGCCGTCGTGAGACCGCGGACCGAGTTGCCGTTGCGGAAGATCATGCCCGCGCCGAGGAACGAAATGCCGCTGATGATCTGCGCCGCAAGACGCGCCGGATCGGTGCCGTGCGTGCCGAACAGGAAGCCGTTCGGCGTCGCGAGATCCGCAAACGCGTATTTTGAGACGATCATGGTCAGCGCCGCCGCACAGCAGACGATGATGTGCGTGCGGATGCCCGCCTCCTTCAGACGCTTCGTGCGCTCAAAGCCGATGCACGCGCCGCAGAAGCACGCGGCAAGGATGCGCAGAAACAATTCCACATACTCTAAAAGGGAAAACTGATGAAGCATGCTGCCTGCAAGCGACATGAAAGCACCGCCTTTCAAATGGGATCCGGATCAACAGCGTAAACGTTTACGCCCCTGTACATACATCATATCACCGAATACCGGCGTTGTCAACCGGATTCTGTAAAATGATACGTTCCGGGCGGTCAGCGCAGAACGAGCATATAGAGGAAGATCAGTGAGATCGCGCCGACCAGCATCAGAAGCGCGAACGACAGGTTGTCGGTCAGGCGGCGGCCGGTGTCGCGCAGCGTGCGCCGCGCGCGGTAGGCGGTGATCGCGTAGCGGCGGCCGCCCTGCTCCTCGTGCCCGCGGCGGATCGCGATGCGGTCGATGCGCTTGCCGAAGCGATAGGGGAGGGACGCGCGCGCCTCGTCCTTTTCGGGCGGCGGGCTGTCACGGTAGACGGTCTTTCTGAGCAGCAGGACCAGCGCATCGACGGCGTCGGACAGCGCGTGGGATACGACGGTAAAGATGCGGAGCGACCGCTTTGCGGCGGGGGCGAATACGCGGTTTTCGCCGAACTGCGCGGATGCGCCGGATGCGATCCGGAACACGCGCTTTGCAGCGGGCGCCGTGACCCGGTTTTCGCCGAACAGCGCGGCAAGCCTGCCGCCGAGCGTCATCACGCCGCGCGCAAGCGGCGCGCTGACGCGGTTCTCGCCGAACAGCGCGGCAAGCGGACCGAAGATCCCCGGCAGCCATTTTAAGAGTAGCGGGCGGTAAACAAGCTCCTCCAGATCGAGCCGGGCGGGCCAGCGGTTCACATAGACGCGGACGCCGTTTTCACGCCGCATCAGCAGCGTGCGCACGACGCCGAAGTACAGCGCAAGGCCGATCGCGATCGAGATAAGCCCGCCCTTGAGATTCTCCCATGAAAGATAGTGCACGGCGTGTTCGAGCGGTCCCGCGTGCAGAAAGTCCGTGCCGAGGTCGGCGATCGCGTTCATGGAGGCGTTTGCCGTCATGCCCAGCGCGGGCAGAAGGAGCGCGGACAGCAGCAGCGCGATCGCGGTCAACGGCCGCATGTACCGGCGCTTTGCGTCGAATTCCGCCTGCCGCGTCGGGTGCCGTTCGACAAACAGCGCGACGAACAGCTTGGTCATATACGCGACGGTGATCCCGCCGGACAGCAGAAACAGCCACTCGACCGCGCGCATGCCGAACGTGCCCTGACCGAGATGTGCAAGGTGGCCGATGTACTCGACGATGCTCTCATGCAGCAGCGTCTTGCTGATGTAGCCAGAAAACAGCGGGAACCCGCCGATGCCGAGCGCGCCGCAAAGGAATGCGGTCATCAGCAGCGGCTTTCTGCGGCCGAAGCCGCGGATATCGTTCAGGTTCAGCGCGTGCAGGTTCATATAAACGACCGCCGCGCACGAGAACAGCACGAGCTTGAACAGCGAATGGTTCATCATGTGCAGCAGCGTGCCGCGCGCGGCAAGCGCGTTTTCCTCGCCGAGCAGCGTCGTCATGGCGATCCCGACCAGAATGAAGCCGATCTGCGAGATCGACGAGCAGGCGAGCGTGCGCTTCAGATCGACCGAGAACAGCGCAAGCAGCGCGCCGAGCAGCATGGTGATCGCGCCGAGGATCAGGATGAGCGTTCCCCACGCAGGGTCGTGCCGGAACAGACGGCACGAGATCGCGATCACGCCGAAGACGCCGGACTTGGTGAGAAGCCCCGACAGCAGAGCGCTCGCCGGGGCGGGCGCGACCGGATGCGCCTTCGGCAGCCAGATGTGCAGCGGGAACATGCCTGCCTTTGCGCCGAAGCCGAACAGCACGCAGCCGCCTGCGACGTACAGGATCCGCCTGTTGTCACAGCGCACAGCCGCGTCGTACAGTCTGTCGATCTCGGCCGTGCCGAGCGTGTGCTGCAGAAGAAACAGCCCGAACAGCGCCGCAAGTCCGCCGATGACCGCGACCGCAAGATAGGTGTTCGCGGCGCGTTTCGCCGCCTCCGTTTCTTCCTGCACGACCCACGGGTACGAGGTGAACGACATGATCTCAAAGAACACGAGCGCGGTAAACAGATCGCGCGCAAGGAACACGCCGACCGCCGCGCCGAGCGTCAGCAGGTTGAAGAAATAATAGCGGTTCGCGGTCGTGTAGTGCGAGAAGTATTCGCCGCCGATTAGGGTCGTCACGGCCCACAGGAACGCGATCACGACGAGATAGACCCGGCGGAAGCCGTCGACAGTCAGGTGCAGACCGAGCCCCGCGACGCCGTCGACGTCCGCGGAGAGGTCCGGCAGAAACAGCAGGGCCGTGCACAGGCCGAGCTCGATCAGCGTCGTGAGCGCAGCGAGCAGATTGCGCGCGCGAACGGATCGGCGTCCGGCAAGCCACGTGAGCAGCGCCATGCACATCGGGAAGAGGACCGGCACAAACAGCATCGCATCCACCTCCCTAAATGAGCCCGCGCGCGATCGCGTCGGTGACCTGAAGGATCGGCTGTGCGAACACGCCGCACGCGAGCGTGCCGAGCGCAAGGATGACCATCGGGACGAGCATCTCCCAATCGGCCTCATGCACATCCGACAGGCCGGACAGGTCCGCCTGCCGGTCGGGGAACCACGCGCGCCGCGCCGGGATCAGCATGTAGATCGCGGTCAGAAGCGCGGAGAAGAGCAGCGCGCCCGCGCCGACGTAGGCGAGCCCGGAAACGTTCGCGGCGGCGGTGAGCAGATGCCACTTGCTGATAAAGCCGGAAAACGGCGGCAGACCGGTCAGCGCGACGGCCGAAACGGTGAAGCACGCAAAGGTGACGGGCATCCTCCGGCCGAGCCCGTCAAGCTCGTATACGCCGGTGCGGCCGGTTTTTTTCAGCACCGCGCCCGCGCAGAAGAACGCGAGGATCTTGATGCACGCATGCGCCGCCATGTGCAGAAGAGACGCGGACAGTCCGTCCGGCGTCAGCAGCACCGCGCCGAACAGCATATAGGAAAGATTCGCCACGGTCGAGTGCGCGAGACGGCGCTTGAAATGCGGCTCCTTGAGCGCCATCGACGAGCCGTAAACGATCGTGAACGCGGCAAGCAGCAGCGCGACGGTCTGCGCCCATGTGCCGGAAAGCAGCTCCGTGCCGAAGCAGTAATACGTCAGCCGGATCGCGGCGAACGCGCCCGCCGTAACGACCGCCGCCGCGTGCAGAAGCGCGGTCACCGGGGTCGGCGCGACCGAGGCGCGGATGAGCCATCCGTGCAGCGGGAAGATCGCGGCCTTGACGCCGAAGCCAAGGAACCCGAACAGCCAGAAGAGACAGATCACGTCCCGTCCGAACGGGCGCGTCTCCAGGATGCCGCCCATCGTGAACAGCCCCGTCGCGCCGTTGGTGAGCAGAAAGACCATCGACGCGAACGCGAACGCCGCGCCGCCGAGCGAGAACAGCAGATACATGCGCGCGGCGCGCACGGCCTCCTTCGTCATCGGGTGCAGCACCAGCGGCACAGTCGACAGCGTCAGAAGCTCATAGAAGCAGTACATCGTGAACAGGTTGCCAGCCGTCGCCACGCCGAGCGTCGCGCCGTACGCCGCGGTGAAGAACCCGAAGAACATCGAAAGATGCGCTTCGTCCTTCATGTAGGAGCGCGCGTACAGCACGGTCAGCGGCCACAGCGTCGCCACGATGCCGACAAAGAACCGGCCGAGCCCGTCGAGCCGCAGCGTAAACGACAGCTCCGGCGCAAAGCGGATCAGCTCGACCGGACCGGTCACGCCGGACAGCAGCACAGTCCAGCACAGCGCCGACGTCAGCACCGTGATCCCCAGCGTCGCATCCGCAAGCACGCGGAACGACCGGAGCTTCAGCACATACAGCAGAAGCCCCGATACGAACGGGATCAGGATGGAGATCGGCAGCAGGATCTGCATGGACCCTCCTTTACACAAGCGATGCGGACAGCGACATCGTCCAGTCGGTCAACGGCCCCGCAAACAGGCCGAGCAGCAGCGACACGGCGGCGAGCACGGCGATCGGCAGCCACATCACGGCGGTGCCTTCGTTCGTGCGGTCAAGCGGCGTGAAGTCCTTTCCGGGGAAGAAGCCACGGACCGTGACCGGCAGCAGATACCCCGCCGTCAGCAGCGCGGACACGAGCAGCACGACCGGTGCAAGCCAGTTCAGCACGGAAAGGCCCGTATCGAGCGCGCCGAGCGCAAGATACCATTTGCTGACAAAGCCCGACGCGGGCGGAATGCCGATCAGGCCCAGCGACGCGATCGTGAACGACCACAGCGTGACCGGCATGGCTTTTCCGATCCCGCGCAGCTCCGATACGCGCGTCTTTTCGAGGTTGACGATGAACGAGCCTGCGACGAGGAACAGGCAGATCTTGATGCAAGCGTGGAAGACCACGTGCAGCAGCCCGCCCGCGACGCTCTGCTGCGTCATGCAGAACAGGCCGACGAGGATGTAGGAGATCTGGCTGACCGAGGAGTACGCGAGCCGCTTTTTGAACACGTCCTCGCGGTACGCCATCATTGAGCCGACGAATACGGTGAGCAGCGCAAGCGAGATCCATGCGATCTGCACCCACGTCCCGCGCAGAAACGCCGGGCCGACGGTGAAGTACAGAAGCCGCAGGATCGCCAGCACGCCCGCTTTGGTGATGACCGCGGAGAGCACCGCGCTCGCGGGGGCGGGGGCGACCGGATGCGCCGTCGGCAGCCAGCCGTGCAGCGGGTACATGCCCGCCTTTGCGCCGAATCCGATCACGCCTAAAAACACGGTGATCTCGATCAGCGTGCGGCTTTCTTCGACGGCGGCGTTCAGCGTGCCGCCCGCCTTGAAATCAAAGGTCGTGGTGAACCGCGAAAGCGTGAAGATCGCCAGAAGCGCCAGGAATGCGCCCGCGATCGAGTAAAACAGGTATTTCATCGCCGCGCGGATGGACTCCTGCGTGCGGTCGTGCAGCACAAGCGGCATGGACAGCAGCGTCGCCGCCTCGAAGAAGAGGTACATCGTGATCAGGTTCTCGGACAGGTCCATGCCGACGAGCGCGCCGAGCGAGAACAGCATGAAGGCGTAGAAGCTGTGCTGCCGCTCGCCGTGCGCCATGTAGCGGGTCGCGTACACGCCCGCAAACAGGAACCCGAACGCACCGATCGACAGAAAGATGCGCGAGACCGCGTCGGTGGCGAGGCTGACCGTCAGCGCGTCGGTCATCGAGAAGAGGAACACCCTTGCGTCCGGCAAAAACAGGTACCAGAGGCAGAGCGCCGCTTCGACGCCGAGCGCGGCGACAAAGACCGCGTTCTGTGCGCGGCGGCCTGCGCGCTTCATCAGCGAAAGGCACACGCCCGCCGCAAGCGGTAAAAGCAAGAGGATGATCAACAGGATTCGGTTCATAGCGCCTCCTTCAACAGGATCAGCCCGTGTTCGATCAGGGTCACGACCGGCTTGGCCGCAACGCCGAAGCCGATGTTCATACAGAGAAACGCGATCGCCGCGACGGCGAACGGGCGCTGCTCACGCATGCGCACGCGCGGTCCGTCCGGACCGGACGCCGGCGTGTACAGCCGGATCACCACGCGCATGAAGTACCAGGTGTTCAGGATCGTGCTGACTGCCAGCACGATCAGCGTCGGGACGATCAGCTTCGGGTTGTCGAACGCGGCAAGCCCGAAGCGGTATTTACTGACAAACCCCATCGTCAGGGGAATGCCGATCATGCTGAGCGCGCACGCCGTAAACGTCAGCCCCGCGAGGCGGTTTTTATGCCCCGCGCCGAGCCAGAGCTTGCGGTCGCGCCCGCCTGCGATCCGGGCGATCTGCGCCGCGGACAGAAACAGCGGCGGCTTGGTGATCGCGTGGGTCAGGATGTGGAACACCGAGGCCAGTACGCCGAGCTGCGGCGACAGGCCGAAGCCCATGAAGATGTAGCCGATCTGCGACGCGGACGAGTACGCGATCATGCGGGCGACGTCCGTTTCCCGCGCGGCGCTGACGCTGCCGACGATCACGCCGATCGCGCCGAGCACGAACAGCACGTTCGATACGCCGCTTTTGTAAAAGACCTCGGTTCCGAACACGCGGAAAATGACCCGCAGCAGGAAAAAGATGTATCCCTTCGACACGAGCCCGGACAGGATACCGCCGGACGCGGGCGTTGCGTAGCCGTAGGTATCCGGCATCCAGAAGTGGAAGGGGAACAGACCGCCCTTGACCGCAAGCCCGACCGTGACAAGACAGATCGAGGTCAGAAGCACCGAGCGGTACTGTCCGCTTTCCCACAGCGTGCCGATCGCGCGCGAAAGGTCCGGCATCAGAAGATGTCCCGTCACCGCGTACAGCAGGATCAGTCCGAGCAGAAACAGCCCGGAGCCGATCAGCGAGAAAATCAGGTACCGGATCGACGCAAGCGTCGTGCGGCCGAGCTGCCGGATCATCAAAAGCCCGCACGAGGCGACGGTGCTGATCTCGATAAAGACGTAGCCCGTGAACACGTCGTTCGTGCAGCACAGCGCGATCAGCGACGACAGCACCAGTTCGCACATCACGTAGTAGTAGCGGCGCTTACCCTGCTCAAGGTCGTTTTCAAGATGCGATCCGCCGCCGAGCAGGCATAAAAGCATGACGGTCGCGAACACGCACAGCAGCAGCGGTTCAAGCGTGCCGAAGAACAGCTCGTTGCCCCACGGATGCGGATAGTGTCCCATCCGATAGGTCGTCGCCGCGTCGGAGGAGAGTCCGTATGCGAGCAGCAGGCCGAAGGCGATCGCGACGAGCCCGCACAGCGCAAGGCACAGCCGCCTTGCGGCCTTTTCCGGCAGGACTGCGCTCACGGCCGAACAGATCAGGCACAGCGCCGCGGCGAACAGGGGAAGGTTGACCGTAAACTCCATAGGCTACACCCCGTGTTCCTTCTGTGCCATCTTGTAGATTTCGTCCACGTTCAGGCTGTGATAGCGCCGGTACAGACGGATCGTCAGCGCCAGCAGCACCGCCGTGACCGACACCGAAACGACGATGCCGGTGAGCACCAGTCCCGCGGGCAGCGGGTTGACGTAATGCGCCGGATCCGTGTCGTCGCCGCGGAGGATCGGAGACAGGCGGTTTTCAATGTAGCCCAAAGACGTCAGCAGCAGATACGCCGCCGTGTCCATGATGTTGAGGCCGATAATCTTTTTGATCAGGTTGCGGTGCAAAAGCAGCGTGACGAACCCTACCGCGAACAGGATCACCGCCGCGACTGCGAACCGGGAATCCCAGAGCTTCATAAGGAAGTCGTTCATCCGATCCGCCCCCTTTCAAACAGGGAATAGAGCCCGTACATCGTGAACGATACGACGACGCCGACCGCAATGTTCAGCGGCAGGATCAGCCCCGCCGACAGGATGCGGCTCGGCGTGCCGGGCGAAAAGATCGTGTGCAGCCCGTTCGCGCCGCAAAAGAACGAGTACAGCTTCGACACGCTGTAAAAGCACAGCGCCGAGATGCTTGCGATCCGGAACGTGCGGAAGGTGACGATCCGCTTCATGCGGTGCGGTCCGAACGCGAACGACAGCAGGATCAGTCCCGCGCCGACGATCGCGCCGCCGGAAAAGCCGCCGCCGGGTCCGAGGTGTCCGGTCAGCATATTGTAGACGCCGAACAGGATCACGATCGGCGCGATCACGCTCGCCGTGACCGTCAGGATCGGATCGCGCTCCATCAGGCGCGCGCCGGGATCGTCCGCTTCGGGCGCGTCCGATTGCACAAGCAGCAGGATCAGCACCGCGGTGATCGCCGCGTACAGCACGTGCGATTCGCCGAGTGTGTCAAACGCGCGATAGTCTAAAATAACGCCCGCGACCGCGTTGACCGCGCCGGTCTCCGCCGTGCCGCTGCCGAGATAGCGGGCGGTCACCTCGTTGTGCGCCGGATTGTCCGCCGCGCCGTACGGGGGCAGGTCCAGCACCGTCAGAAACAGAAAAACGATCATCACCGTGCCGAGCACGAGCGCCAGCACGGGGTAGAGACGGTCGAATGCGCGCTCGCCGCGCGTCGCCAGCCGCTCCAGCGGCGCGTCGGGGATCTCCTGCTTCAAGGGCTTCGGAGAAAGGTCCGGATGCATGTCGCCTGCGGTTTTTTCGGTCAGATCGAACCGGTCTGCGTCCCAGTCGCGGAGACGTTCAAGAAAGCCTGTCTTTTTCATCGTCCGCCTTTCTGCGAATGTCGCGCAGCTTTTTCAGGGTGATAAAGAGCAGAATGCCGGATATGCCCGCGCCGACGGCGGCTTCCGTCACGGCGAGGTCCGGCGCTTTCATCAGCGCCCACAGGATCGACATCAGCACGCTGTACGCCAGAAAGATGACCAGCGACGCAAGCAGGTTTTTCGTGACACAGGTGGAGATCCCGCATACGACCAGAAGTCCGAGGAGCAGCACTTCAAAGTATTCCATCCGCGTTTTCCTCCGTTTCGTCGGGATGCTCCATGTGCGAAAGCGCCGTCTCGTCGGTGCGCAATTCGAGCCGCGCGACCAGATGCGCCGCGATCGGCGTACCGATCCACAGGAACAGGATCAGAAAGAACAGCTTCCACACAAAAGCCGGTGCCTTTGCCGCCAGCATCAGCGCCGCCAGCAGAAACAGCGCGCCGAGCGTGTCGATGATCGCCGCGCAATGCATGCGGTTCAGTACGAATTTGAACCGGAACACGCCGAGGATCGACGTAAAGATCACGAATACGCCCGCCGCCGCCAGCACCGCGCAGAGTGTGAACCGTACCCAGTCAAGCATCGCCGTCCTCCTCCTTTTCCTTTTTGTGTCCGGCCATATGCGTCTTGACGAGCGCGATCACTGCAAGGAAGCTGATCAGACCGTAGATCAGGCTGACGTCAAGGAGCCAGCTCTCCGAAAACAGCAGCGCGATCACGGCGATCGACAGCAGCGACAGCGTGCCGATCATGTTGACGCCCATGATGCGGTCCGCCGTGCGCGGACCCCTGATCGCACGGATCAGCGCGAACAGGATTCCGGCGCCGAGACAGAACAGGATCACGATAAACAGAATGCGATAGGCTTCATCCATGCCGTTCTCCCTCCATCCGTTTGATCAGCTTCATCAGCACGCCCGTGTGTATGCCATCGATCATGCTGCGGTCGAGACAGTGCACCGTGAACCGGTCGCCCTCGACGCGAACCGTAATGGTCCCCGGCGTCAGCGTGATCGAATTCGCCAGCAGAAACCGTCCGAAGCGGGTTTTGAGGTCCGTGCGGAAGATCACAAGGCTCTGGCGCAGCTTCTGTTTTCGCCGGAGGATGATCCGGATGACGCGCAGGTTCGCGCGGATCATTTCAAAGATCAGCACCCCCGCAAACGCGAGCAGCAGCGGAACGCGCAAAAGGTACTGAAGGTCCTGCTTCGGCGTGTAGCCCAAAAGCGCGTACATCAGAAGTCCCGCCGCGACGATGATCGCCGCGCCGAACAGCAGGATCTCCCATGTGACGGCGCCGTTCAGGGCCAGCCAGAGGCAAAAGAGCAGCAGGTACATAAGCGCGTCCTTTTATGATTCGTTATTCCGTCCGGATATCCGCCCAGACGGCGTTGTGGTCCGAAAGCTCGCAGAGGTCCGAACGCCGCAGCGGGGAGTCGGGGGACGCCCAGCCGCAGTCCGAAAGCAGCGTGGACGTGAGGCCGTGTCCGGTGCACACGGCGCCGCGGCCGAGGATCCAGTCAAGCTGCAGATGCAGCACGCCGTCGCCGGTCGGCCGTCTGCGCGTGGAGACGCCCGCGCCGTTGAAGGAGCGGAAGTCATAGCCGTAGTCCCTCGCGCAGGCAAACAGCGGTTCAAGCGGGACCGGATCGACCACGATCCCGTCCGCCTGCTGCCGTTCATACGCAGCAAGCGCCGCCGCCTCGCCGTAATCGAAGCCGTTCGGGTTCAGATCGCCGCCGATCAGTACCGGCAGATCGCCGAACATCGCATCAGCGTGTTCGAGGATCGCCCGCATCTGCGCTGCGCGCGCAGCGGGGGAGGTGCGGTTTTCTAGATGCACGCAGACTGCGCCGAGCCTGCGTCCCGCGACGTCGAGCTCGCAGAACACCGCAACGCGGCCGCCGATCCGTTTTTGTTCGTCGAAGTACCAGTTATACCCCTCCGGCACGTACAGCGCTTCCGCACGCACGATCGGCCAGCGCGAAAGGATCGCGTTGCCCTCGTATCCCTTTTCGTCGCGCGGGTCGACGAGCTCGATGAATTCGAGCGCATAGGCATAGTTGAAGCCGAGCCGTTCGGCCAGCATGCGCGACACATCGGTGTTGCCGCTTCGGAGCGTGCCGTCGTCCAGCTCGTTGCCGAACAGCAGATCGGCGCTTCGGAGCGCGGGGCATTCGGACAGAAACGAAACGATCTCCCTTGCGCGGTACCCGTGCTCCACGTTGAACACCGCCGCGCGGATCGTCTCCGGCGTCCCTGCCGGCGCAGGGAACAGGTTCTGCAGTTCGGGCGCGGCAAACGCGGCAATGCGCCGCATGACGGCGGTCTGCCCGTCTTTCGGTACGTCTGCGCCGAGCTGTATTCGCTCTGTGTAGGGGATCGCGTTCATCTTTCTTTGCTCCCGACTTTTATCCATAATAGTATAGCACGGCGGAGACCGTTTGAAAAGAGGCAAAACGGCAGGCGCACAGCGCGGCACGGCTTGAAATTATACCGAAACGCGTATATTTTTTCATAAATGCGATTGACAACCGGCGCGTCAAGTGGTAAGATTAGACCGATAGGAGCGCAAACGTTTGCGCTTGCAGAAACAGACCACTTTTGACGGGGGACGGAGAAATGATCAAAGCAGTCATGTTTGATATGGGCGGCACGCTCGAAGACCTGTATTCCGATGAAAAAAACGACAGGGCGACTGCGTACGCGCTGTATGAGATCCTGAAAAAGCACGGGATCGAGGTCCCGTACGAGGCCGAGCCGCTGTGGAAGATCGTCGGCGCGGGCATTCAGGCGTATAAGAAGGATTCCGAGCGGACGCTGCGCGAGCTGAAGCCGGAGGAGATCTGGCCGGACTGGGGCTTTAAGGATATTCCGGTCGACCGCGAAAAGCTGATCGCCTGCAGCGAGGAGATCGCCCACATGTGGGAGACGACCTTCTATGACCGCAAGCTCCGCGAGCACGGCGCCGAGATGCTGAAGGGCCTCAAGGAGGACCTCGGCATGTATGTTTCGGTCGTCAGCAACACGGGCAGCCTCTTCCAGGTGTTCGATACGCTGAAGAAATACGGCGTGCGGCAGTATTTCGACAACATTACGCTTTCCTCCGTCACCGGCTACCGCAAGCCGCATCCGAACGTCTTCCGCGTCGCGCTGAACCAGGCGAACCTCGATCCGTCCGAATGCGCGTTCGTCGGCGACACGCTTTCGCGCGATGTGGTCGGTCCGCGTAAAATGGGCTTTGGCCGCGTGTTCAAGATCAATTCATTTCTGACCAAGCAAAAGGATATCGGCAAATACGACGTCGCGCCGGATTATGAGATCACGGACATCTACGACGTCTACACGCTCCTCAAAAAGGAGCGCGAGGAGCAGCGGTAACCGCTTGAGAGCATTTCCGAGGGAGGTATACAATGGCAAAGAAAGGATGGAAACGTCCGCCGATGACGTGGAAACGGTTCAAGAACCTGTTTCTGAACGTGGTCGGCAATCCCTTTAACGTGATCGTCGCCATCACGCTGATCATTCTGTTCATCTTCATCATCATTCCGCTGTTGACGATGATCCAGAATACGTTCGTGACGACGCGCGGCGCGCTGCGGGAGGTTCGGAAGGTGTATCCCGACGCACAGGTCGGCAGCTATACGCTGTATTCCTGGCGCTATCTGTTCGGCGCGGAGAACTTCGTCTCGTCGGGCGACATGGGACTCAAGGGCACGCTGATCTACGTCAACCTTCTGGAGCCGCTGTTCCACTCGCTGACGATCGGCTTCTTCGTCACGATCATCTCGGTCCCGCTCGGCGCGCTGATGGCGTGGCTGATGGTGCGTACCGACATTCCGTGCAAGGGCCTTCTGTCCTCGCTGATCCTGATCCCGTACATGATCCCGTCGTGGTGCAAGGCGCTGTCGTGGCTGACGGTCTTCCGAACGCCGGAGTACGGCGGGTTCAACGGCCTTTTGACCGGCATGGGGATCGGGGTGCCGGACTGGCTTGCTTACGGCCCGATCGCGATCATCGTCGTCATGACGATGCACTATTACGCGTTTTCCTATATCATGGTTTCCGGCGCGCTGCGGTCCATCAACTCCGAGCTTGAGGAGATGGGCGAGATCCAGGGCGCGAACAAGGCGCAGATCCTCAAAAACATCACGCTGCCGCTGGTGCTGCCGTCGATTCTGTCGGCAACGATCATGACGATCAGTAAGTCGATCGGCACCTACGGCGTTGCGGCGCGTCTCGGCGAGCCTGCGGGCTATCACGTGCTGGCGACCAAGATGAAATGGTTCCTCGGCCGTTCCTCCACCGAGGCGGTCGGCTACATCCTTTCGATCGTCATGATCGCGCTTGCCGCCGGTACGATCTTCATCAACCAGCGGCTGATCGGTAAGCGCAAATCCTACGCGACGATCGGCGGCAAGGGCACGCGGTCGAATCCGATCCCGCTCGGCGGCGCAAAGTGGCCGATGCTGACGCTTCTGGTCATCTTTCTGGTCGTGGCCATGTTCATGCCGCTGTTCTTCCTTGTCATGGAGTCGTTCCAGATCATACCGGGCAACGGTTACGGCGCGGACAACCTGACGCTGTACGCATGGATCGGGCAGCTGGAGAACGCGCCGAATACGGCGTTCGACCGCGACGGTCTGTTCTCTCCGCATAACGAGCTGTTCTGGCGCTCGTTGTGGAATACCGTCAAGCTCTCCCTGATCGCATCGGTCATCACGGCGGTGTTCGGACAGTTCTTCGGCTACATCACGACGCGCGGCCGCGGCAAGTGGTACGGCAACGCGGTGGAGCAGCTGATCTTCATACCGTACCTGATGAGCGGCGTCGCGTTCTCGGCGATCTACTACGCGATGTTCAGTCAGCCGCATCTGTGGGGACTGATCCCGTCGCTGACGGGCACGTTCATGCTGATATTGCTGGTGTCGATCGTCAAGCACTTCCCGTTCGCCAGCCGGTCCGGCTCGTCGAACATGATGCAGATCTCGACGGAGCTTGAGGAGGCGGCGACGATCAACGGCGCGGGCTTCTGGCGGCGCATCGGCAGCATCATCATTCCACTGGCGCGGCACGGCTTCCTCTCGGGCTTCCTGCTTTCCTTTATCAGTATTGCAAAGGAATTGGACCTGATCGCCATCCTGATCACGAGCGAGGAGAATTACACGCTGTCGTTCCTCTCGTTCACGTATTCGGAAACGATGCCGCAGGCGGGCGACGCGATCTGCATCATCATCATCGCGTTCATCCTGATCACGAACAAGATCGCGGATAAGTTCGGCGGCAACGTCAGCAAGAGCATGTAACCCCCAACGACCGATAACAGAAAGGATTTCAAAATGAGCAAGATCGTTTTAAGTCACATTGATAAATTCTACGGCGACAACCATGTTCTGCGCGACATCAACCTCACGATCGAGGACGGCGACTTCATGACGCTTTTAGGGCCTTCCGGCTGCGGCAAAACCACCACGCTGCGCGTCGTCTCCGGCCTTGAAAAGCCGCAGCACGGCACGATGACGATCGACGACCGCCCGGTCATCGACGCGGACGCCGCGTTCTATGAGGCGCCTTCGAAGCGCGGACTGAACCTTGTGTTCCAGAGCTACGCGCTGTGGCCGCACATGACGGTGTTCCAGAACGTCGCCTTCGGTCTCAAGATCAAAAAGATGAAGAAGGCGGAGATCGAGGAGACCGTCATGGGCGCGCTCAGAACCATGCGCATCGAGGAGTACCGCGACCGCTACCCGAACGAGCTTTCCGGCGGTCAGCAGCAGCGCGTTGCGATCGCCCGCGCGATCGCGTCGAGCCCGAAGCTGCTGCTTCTGGACGAGCCGCTTTCGAACCTTGACGCGCGGCTTCGCATCGACATGCGCGCCGAGCTCAAGCGTCTGCACAAGGAAACCGGCACGACGATCATCTACGTCACGCACGATCAGGTCGAGGCGCTGACGATGTCCACGAAGATCGCGCTGTTCAAGGAGGGCGAGATCTCCCAGATCGACACGCCGCTGGGCCTTTATACGAACCCGATCGACCTGCAGGCCGCCGACTTCATCGGCAATCCGCGCATCAACTTCATCGACGCGAAGGGCGTATATAACGGCGACACGCTGACGGTCACGAGCGAGTTCGGCACCTATGTGTTCCCGCATGAGACGCTGAAGCTCGACGAGGAGATCCCGGAGGGCGAGGAATTCGAATGCGTGCTGGGCCTCCGCCCCGAAATGGTCGATATCTATACGCAGGATCCGAACCACAAGAACACGGTCGCGGCCAAGATCTACGCGAACCAGCCCGCAGGCAGCGAGACGCTGGTGACGCTGACGGTCGGCAACACCGAGTTCCTTGCGATCCAGGTCGGACTGGTGGAATACGATATGAATCAGGATGTATTTGTCGTCTTGCATCCGGGCCGCATGAACGTGTATAATAAGAGCACGGGCAGACTGATCAAGTATGCAAAGACCAAGCACAAGGCGGGCATCGACGACTGATTTCAAACAACAATCCAACGGAAAGGAAACGCGCGATATGAAAAAGACATTTGCTTTGATTCTCTCCCTGCTGCTGATCCTCACGGCAACGGCGTGCGGCGGCGCGGGCGGCTCCGGCGGAAACGCCTCCGGCAGCGCATCGGGCGATAAGCCCAAGACCGGCGTTGCGGCGATCGACGTGATCGGCGAGGACGGCATCGACTGGAACCACATGACAATGGAAGAGCTCTATGAAATGGCGAAGAAGGAGGGCGGCGTCGTCAAGATCTACGCCACCACGACCGACGCCAACACCGCGAAGAAGAAGATCGCGCGCGACTATCCCGATGTGCAGTGGGAGTTCGTGCAGTGCGACACCGACGAGGTCAAGGGCATGATCGAGCGCGACTACGACGCGGGCAAGGTCTACGCGGACGTGCTGCTCGTCAAGGACTCCTCCGGCGAGATCTACAACGACCTCGTGATGTACGACATCGTCAAGGTCTACTATCCGGCGGTGATCTGCGAGCACATCTCCGACGACCTGCTGCAGTACGGCATGCCGCTGTATTCCACGTTCAACCCGTGGTTCTACAACACCCGCGACTTCCCGGACGGCGTGCCGATCGAGAGCTGGTGGGATATTGTCGAGGGCTACAACGTCGACACCAAGTCCTATAAGGACGCGAACGGCAACGACACGCAGTACTGGCACGTCTACACGAAGGACGTCAAGGCGCCGTCCTACGCCGCACTGTGGGCGCAGCTCATTGTGGACGGCGACGCGCTGAGGGAGCAGTACAAGAAGCAGCACAACGGCGAGGACCTCGTCATCACCTATACCGACAAGCTGCAGAACAGCAGCTTCAAGCACTTCCCGGAGGACAACGCCGGCGTCGAGCTGTTCTGGCGTTTCTCGCAGATGAAGACGTATGAGCTGTCCGACGGCGACGCAGTCGTAACGGCGGTCAACGAATCGGTCAACGGACCGACGCTCGGCCTCTGCTCGGCGTCGAAGCTCGACAACCGCGACATGGGCATGGACATCGCGTGGGTCACCGGCCTGTCCCCGTACACCGCGCAGGATGCGGCGGCGTATGTGTACGTCGTGTCCGGCTGCGACAACCCGGCGGGCGCGCGCCTGTACATCAACTACCTGCTCGGCGGCGAAGACGGAAAGAGCGGCTGCTATCAGACGTTCGACAAGCTCGGCCACTGGTCCGTGCGCGACGACGTCGTGTATGAGAAATCCGGCATCGAATACGAAGAGGTCGGCCTCAAGGCCCCGGATTTCGAAAAGATCTTCGAGTACTATTCCAGCGTCGGCGACTACTGGGATCTCTGGTCCAGCTGGCGCAGCAAATAACCGATATGAAAACAGCCCCTGCGCGGGAGATCCCGCGCAGGGGCGTACCCGTAAGCTATGGCAAGAAAGCAATCGCAGTTTGAGAAAAAAGCAAACGAGTTCGCCCGCGTCACCTTTCTGGATAAGGACGGAAAGCCGAAGAGCGCCGCATACCTCTACGGCTTTATGCTGTCCATTCTGTTCGGGGTGATCTATCTGGGCGTCTATCTCGGTGCGGGCTTTCTGCTCGGCCTTGCGTGGCCGGACGGCTCCGTGTGGGCGATCCTTCTCCAGTATCTTGCGACTGCCGTGCTCGGCACCGCGATCTGTCTCCTGAGCCTTCTGATCTTCAAGGGCCCGCGGCGCTGCTTCCCGTATTATGCCTACGTCTGGCTGTTCATTCTGTTTGTGATGTCGGTGATCACCTCGCTGTTCATGTGCGACTGGGCAAGCGGCGACGGCTGGATCATCTTCTGGCAGTACTGCACGGTAGTGTTCTTCCCGACGATCCTTGCGATCCTTGCGGGCGGGATCCCGACGCGCATCCTCTGGCACCGGGAGCTGCAAAGGCAGTATGAAGCCGAGGAGGAAACGAAAAAGACGCGTCCCTCCTACTACAACACCTGAGCTATGCTGGAGATCTTCTTTTGCAACGTCGGCGACGGCGACGCGATCCTGCTTCGCGAAAAGCGGCAGGGAGAGCCGGATTACACGATGCTTGCGGACTGCGGCAGGCCGTTCGTGGAACCGGCGGATGGATCGTTCCGCAAGGAAGCGATCTACTATTTACGGCAGCGGGGCGTCGGGCATCTGGACCGGATGATCCTCACGCACCTGCACATCGACCACATCGGCGGCGCGCAGCGGATCCTGTCCGCGATCCCGACCGATACGCTTTCGGCGCTGTATCTGCCCCCGGACGGCGCGGGCTTTGTCTCGCCGTCGTTCACGTCCGCCGACAAGACGGAAAACGGACTTCGCATCCTGCTCGACGCGTTCAGGGACGTCACGGACTGTGCAAGGGCGCGCGGCTGCGCGTTGGAAACGGCGCAGGCGGAGACGGTGCGGCTCACCGACCGGCTGTCGATGACGGCGGTCCTGCCGAAGCGGGCAATCATCGAGCGCCAGAAGCGCGTGTTCGACGCGCTGTACCGGAACGAGCCGGTCAACGCGGTCGAGACGTTCCTTGCGGCGAAGCAGCGGAACCTGTCGAGCCTGATGCTGCGGTTCGACTATGCGGGGCGCAGCGTGCTGATCACCGGCGACCGCTACGCCGCCGACTGGGAGGACGAGCCGATCGGAACGGTCGATGTGCTGAAGCTGCCGCACCACGGCGATCCGAAGTCCATGACGCCGGCGCTTTTGAAACGGCTTTCGCCCTCGGTCGCGGTGATCTCGTGCCAGAGCGATCCGCGAAACGGAAAGGACCGGCCGAACAGCGAGATCGTGCAGCTTCTGCAGGCGAATGTGCCGCAGCTGTACTGCACGGAGAACCGGACGCTTCCGACGCTGTCGGCGTCCACGCACAACGGCGTGCGCATCGACATCGGAGACGACGGCGCGATCGCATGCGAGACCGAATGAACGGTATATCTTCCGTTTTGCGACGGAATGTGATACAATACACAACGGAATCAAAACCAAGGAGGAACACCATGAAAAAGCTACTTTCCATCATGCTCGTGCTGCTGATGATCGTTCCGCTCGCTGCCTGCAACGGCAAGAAGGCGGAGGAACCGCAGACCGAAGCAACAAAAGCGCCGGTCGATCAGCCGACCGAAGCGCCTGTCGATCCGACCGAAGCGCCTGTCGATCCGACCGAAGCGCCGGATGCACCCGCAGGCACCTATCAGGGCATTGCGCTGAACATCAAGAACAAGACCGGCAACACGATCGATGCGCTCTTTATCTATCCGGCAGGCTCCGAGGATATGGGCAACAGCGTGGTTGCGGAAGACTGGAAGGACAAGGAAGTCGACGGCGAGAACTACGAAAAGAACATCTACATCGTCCGTGAAGCGGGCGTTCCGATGGAGATTTACATCGAGTTTGCCGATCACACCTTCCTGAGAATTCCTGCGGAGCAGGTCGGCACGCTTGCGATGTACGACAAGCTCTCCTTCAAGGGCCCGAATGCAGAAGATCTCAAGCATGAGCCGAACGACGACGAAGCCGATCGGACGGCTATGGACCTTCTCGTTGCGCGCGGCAAGACGGACGACAACTTCTATCCCGGCTACGAGCTGATCCCCGTGGAGCTCAAGAACAAGACCGGCAAGAACATTACCGGCATGTGGTTCTATGAAGAGGGCGGCAAGGCGGAGGATTACAACAACCTCATCGATTACCTGTACACCGACGACGGCGTTAAGATGGATTCTCTGATGCCGGGCAAGGCGAAGGAAGGCGGCAAGTACCTGTTCAAGTGCTTCATCCGTCCGCATGCCGACAACTACTGTCTGTATGTCACCTTTGACGACGGCACGGATATCACCTATCCGATCGAGGACTGGTTCAAGCCGGACGGAAACGGCAACCTGCCGAACGAGATCTCCCTGAAGAATGCGGAGGATCCGGACGATATCAAGGTCCAGTATGACGACGGCGTACCGGAGCCGATCGATTATCTTGCGGAATCGGTCAAGAAGGGCCACATCGTCGACCAGTGGTATCCGACCTATGCGGAAACGACCATGGATGCAGATACGATCAAGGCGCTGAGAGCGGCGCTTGCGCTGGAAGTTGTGCCCGCGCCCGCAGAGCCCGCTGAGCCCGCAGAGCCCGCAGAACCCGCAGAACCCGCAGAGCCCGCAGGCGAGGTTCCCGCAGGCTACACCGGCCTCCACCTGATGCTCAAGAACAAGTCCGGCAAGGAGATCGAGAAGGTCTATCTGTTCCCGAACGGCGAGGACAAGGGCAAGAACATCTTCAAGCTGGTCGTGGATGGCATGATCCCGACCGAGGACGAGAGCGCCGAGGGCAAGCCGCACGAGGTGTTTGCGTACGTGCTCCGCGAGACGGAAAAGCTCGGCGCAATGACGCTTCGCGTGAAGTTCGCAGACGGCACCGAGCAGGATTTCGTGCTTGAAAAGCCGGTCGAGGACTACACCGTATTCACCGTCAAGGCGGACGAATTCAAGCAGAAGGTCAGCGACGACGCAGAGGACATCGCGCAGATGGACGCTGTTGAAGTGCAGTTCAACGGCGCTTCCACCGACGGCGTGGAGTTTGCACCGCTCGCATAACCCCGAAGACTGACAGCGCGGAAGGCGGTCGCACGACGGCCGCCTCCGCAGTTTGCACAGCACGCAGAAAGGAACATGGCTATGAAACGGTTTTGGACAATTCTTCTGGCAGCTTTTCTGATCTGCGGGCTGTTTTCTTTTCCCGCGCAGGCAGAGGAGACAAACTGGTGGGAGCAGGACTGGTGGGAGTCGGACGTTCTCACATCGCTCGGCGCGGTCCCGCCGACCTATCGCGCGGACGGCGACCGGTATGAGATCGCATCGCCCGAACAGCTTCTCTACCTGACCGGCGTATGGAAGCCGGACGCGCCCTGCAACGCGACCTATGTGCTGACGCAGGACATCGACATGGCGCCGCTGAACGAGAAGATCGGCGCGATCCTTACGGAAAAGACCGGCGTCGAGACGAAGGGCTACATCCCGCCGATCGCCGCATTGGTCGACGGCGACGAGAGCGAGGGCGTGCACTGCGCGTTCTTCGGCACGTTTGACGGGCAGGGCCATGCGATCAAAAACCTTCGCGTACAGCGGATGGGCGCAAAATACTGCGGCCTGTTCGGCAACGTCGGGCACGACTTCGGCGAGGGTTCTGTGAAGGACCTTGCGATCCTTGACGCCGAGATCGTCGGACGTTCGTCCTGCGGCATCCTTGCGGGCAGCCTCTACGGCGATGCGGACAGCATCGTTTGCACCGGCACGATCGACTGCCTCGAAAAGAACGCTGGCGGCCTTGCGGGCAAGATCAAGAAGAACGACAACGGCTATCCCGGCATCGCGCGCAACTGCTTCGTGTACTGCGACATTCTCGTGCGCGGCAAGGGCGTCGAAAACGGCGCGGCGGGCGGGATCACGGCATCCTGCTCCGGCGGCGGACAGGTGATGAACTGCTTTGCCGCGGGATCGATCACGGTGCTGGGCGAGGAAGCCGACAGCGTCGGCGGCATCGTCGGAAACCTCAAGGGCGGCATGGCGATCGACAACAACGTGATGCTGCTCCGAAAGATCGATGGCGGCGAGGACAGCCAGAACATCGGGTATCTGTGCGGCAACTACGGCGGCGACTCCGGCTCGCACATCCACAACAATTACGTTTTTGACGGCACGAGGCTTCTCGGCGGCGTGGCAAGCAGCCACCCGGAGGAAGCGGCCTATACGCTGATCGGCGCGGACGCGATCCAAGACAAGGCGTTCTATGTGAACAACCTCGGCTGGGATTTCAACGACGTCTGGACCTGGGTCGGCGACGAGCTCGACGGCTATCCGATGATCAAAGCGTTTGCCGACACGATCGATTTGAGCGAGCGCATCTGTGCGGACCTTGCGATCGACACGCCGGTGCTGCGGCTCGACGAGCCGATGATAAACGGCGCATACGCGGGCGAGGCCGTGCGCATCGAGGCGCTTCTGAAGCTGCCGGAGGGCGCGGAGGCGACCGACGCGACGCTGTACGTCGGCACGTCCAAGAAGCGTTCCGCCTGCACCGAAGCGATCCCGATGACGATCGGGGACGGTACTGTGTCCGCAGACTTCACCGCGGACGCGGTCGGCGCGTACTATTATTACTGCGCGGTCAACGTCGACGGCAGAAAGCTGACCTTCCCGACCGAGGGTACGGTGCGGCTGGACGCCGTTTCGCCGACGATGCGCTATATGCCCGAACAGATCACGCTGACGCCGGGCAGGACCGTCACCGAAATGGGCCTCAACTGGACGACCGAGGCCGACGGCCTCACCGCCGAGCTGAAGTACCGGCTTGCGGGCGAGAGCAAATGGAACACGCTGCCGGTCACCGAGATCGAGCGCGTCAACGTGCGCGGCGATCACGGCACGTTCACAAGCTATTCGGTCGATCTAACGGACCTTGCGCCCGCGACCGCATACGAGTACGTGGCGGTCACAAGCGACGGCACGGACAGCTTTATGAGCCCGGTATACACGTTCACGACGCTTCCGGAGGGCAAATCGTTCTCGTTCGTCGTGGTCTCCGACCTGCAGGCGACCAACGAGGAGGGCTACCTCCCGTATCTGTACACGCAGCAGCAGTTCTGGACCGATACGATCCATCCCGATTTCGTCGTCAACCTCGGCGATCTGACCGAGGACGACACGATGGCCGAATGGTCGTACCTGTTCGACGTGATCGGCGGTCTGCTTGCCGAAACGCCGACGGTCTACGTTGCGGGCAACCACGAATCGAAGGGCGACGTCGTGTACTCGCACTTCAAGGGCCGCACGAATCTGCCGGACGGCATCGACGATGAGATGCTCAAGGAAACGACGTCCGCGTTCACGGTCGGCGACGTGTGCTTTGTCACGCTGAACACCGAGCCGTATACGGGCGTCGACGGCACGGACGCCGCGGCCGACAAGATGAACTATTACGCGGCGCAGAAGGCGTGGGCGAAGGAGGTCTTTGAGGCCTCCGGCTGCACGTACCGCATCGTCTGCGCGCACGCGGGGCTCGTGCAGAAGGACCCGGTCGCAACGGCGTTCCTCGAACAGATGTGCGACGAGCTCGGCGTGGATCTGTTCTTCAACGGTCACATCCACGACTATTTCCGCGCCACGGTCGACGGCGCGGGGCAGAAGGCGGAGGTCAACGAGGGCACGACGTTCGTTACCACAAGCCCGATGGGCACGAAGTTTGACGATTACGGCCATGAACTCGACGACGTGCTGACCTTCCAGACCGGCGGTCACGACGACGAGCGGCAGTACTTCACCTACGTCGAGGTCACGGAGGCGGGGATCGCCGTCACCGCGTACCGGCGCAGCGAGGCGGGCGACGCCAACAAGAAGAACTGCTCCGAATACACCGTGATCGACAGCTTCACCATCGCAAAGCAGGGGGCGGAGGAGGACGCGCCGCTGGGCCTCTTCGAGCCCGAACCGGCCGAGCCCGCAGAGCCGGTCGACCCGGCAGAGCCGCAAAAGCCCGATTCCAAGCTCGAAAAGAAGGGCGTCTCGCCGATCGTATGGGTGCTGATCGGCGTCGGCGCGGCGGCGATCGTCACGACGGTCGTCCTGATCCTTCGCAAAAAGAAGCGCGGCAAGGCCGCGTAACGCACGCAAAGCTCCGGCGTCTGTTCGTCCGATCCCGATCGGACGGGCGGACAGACACCGCACTTTTTTTACCCAGTTTCGTAAACGTTTACGAAACCAAAACCCCGGTATTATCGGGATATTTCACACAGGAAAGAGAGGTCGTTATGGAACACTTATTCTGGATCGGATTCATCGGCGCGGCGCTTGCTGGCGTGTACGCGCTGCTGCAGACGAAGAAGGTCATGTCCTTCTCCGAGGGGACAAGCCGCATGAAGCAGATCGCCGGCGCGATCCGCGAAGGCGCGAACGCGTACCTGCACCGCCAGTACAAGACGGTACTGCCGGTGTTCGGGATCATCTTCGTGATCCTTTGCGTGATGGCGTTTGTGTTCAAAAGCAGTGATCTGCTTTCACCCTTTACACCGTTCGCGTTCCTGACCGGCGGCGTCTGGTCGCTTCTGGCGGGCTTCATCGGCATGAAGATCGCGACGCATTCCAACGCGCGCACGGCGCAGGCGGCAAGCGAGGGACTGAACCGCGGCCTGCGCGTCGCGTTCTCGGCGGGTTCGGTCATGGGCTTCACGGTCGTCGCGCTCGGCATCTTTGACGTAACGCTGTGGTTCGTGCTGCTGCGCTATGTGTTCGGCGTCACGGACGATACGATGATCGGCAACATCATGGTCATGAACGGCATGGGCGCTTCGTTCATGGCGCTGTTCGCACGCGTGGGCGGCGGCATCTACACGAAAGCCGCGGACGTCGGCGCGGACCTTGTCGGCAAGGTCGAAAAGAAGATCCCGGAGGACGATCCGAGAAATCCGGCCACGATCGCGGACAACGTCGGCGATAACGTCGGCGACGTCGCGGGCATGGGCGCGGACCTGTATGAGTCGTACGTCGGCTCGATCCTCGCGACGTTCGCGCTGTCGGCGATCGGCGGCTACGGCTTTGCGGGCATGTTCCTGCCGATGATGCTGGCGGTGACCGGCATCCTGTGCTCGATCATCGGCGCACAGCTCGTGCGCGTCAAGGAAGGCGCGTCGCAAAAGACGCTCTTACGCACACTTCGCACCGGCACCTATACGGCCGCGGCGCTGTCCGCGGTGCTGGCGCTGCCGCTGACGTATCTTGTATTCCACGGCGTTGAAGGGTCAACGGTGTTCGCGGGCATCGAGGGTGTGAACTGGGTCGGTATCTACGGCGCGATCCTCGCAGGCCTCGTCGCGGGCTGCCTGATCGGCTTCTTCACCGAATACTTCACCTCCGAATCGTACAAGCCGACGCGCAACCTCGCCGCGACCTCGCAGACCGGCTATGCGACCATCGTCATCGGCGGTATTTCGCTCGGCATGGAATCGGCGCTGACGTCGATCCTGATCGTCTGCGCGGCGGTGCTCGTCAGCTACTTTGCGGCGGGCGGCACGACGGCGATCGTCGATGAGAACGGCCTGTTCCTGCAGTCGTTCAACCGCGGTCTGTACGGCATCGGCATTGCGGGCGTCGGCATGCTGTCCACGCTCGGCATCACGCTGGCGACCGACGCATACGGTCCCGTCGCGGATAACGCGGGCGGCATCGCACAGATGGCCGGCATGGATCCCTCGGTGCGTGAGCGTACCGACGCGCTGGATTCTCTGGGCAACACGACTGCCGCGACCGGCAAGGGCTTTGCGATCGGTTCGGCGTCGCTGACCAGCCTGGCGCTTCTCGTTTCCTACGTCAACATCATTCAGCAAAAGACGCACACGGTGCTGAACTTCTCCATCATCAACCCGACAGTCCTGATCGGTATGTTTATCGGAGCCATGCTCGTGTTCGTGTTCTCGGCGGTCACGATGAACGGCGTCGAGCGCGCGGCGCAGAAGGTCGTCATCGAGGTGCGGCGGCAGTTCCGCGAGATCCCCGGTATTTTAGAGGGCACGGCGACGCCGGAATACGCCAAGTGCGTTTCGATCTGCACCAAGGGCGCGCTGCGTGAGATGGTCGTTCCCGCGGTCATGGCGGTGGTCGTTCCGATCGTCGCGGGCCTGATCCTCGGACCGACCGGCGTGGTCGGCCTGCTCGCCGGCGTTTCCGTCGCGGGCTTTGCGGTTTCGGTCTTTATGTCGAACGCGGGCGGCGCGTGGGACAACGCGAAAAAGTACATCGAAGAGGGCCACTTCGGCGGCAAGGGGTCGAAGCCGCACAAGGCGTCCGTCGTCGGCGACACGATCGGCGACCCGTTCAAGGATACCTCCGGCCCGTCGCTGAACATCCTGATCAAGCTCTGCGCGACCGTCTCGATCGTCTTTTCGGGCCTGATCGCACTGGTCCACTTGCTGTAATGTCCTCCTAATTCCATAGCGAAAGCCGCCTCAATATGCGAGGCGGCTTTTGCAATGCATGTGCGTTTACAGTGCCGGGATCCGGTCGATCAGCGCGGCGATCGCATGCTCGTTGTTGGACGGGAGAAGGAGATCGGAGATCGCGCGCACGGCGTCGTTCGCATTTTTCGGACAGGCGGCGATATCCGCCTCGCCGAGAAGCTCCAGATCGTTGTTGTAGTCGCCGACGGCGATCAATGTCCGACCCAGGTAGCAGGGGAGCGAACGGCAGACGTGCAGCGCCGTGCCCTTGTTGACGCCGCGCGGCAAAAGCTCCAGGTATTCGACGCCCGGCACAATGTCGGTCGTGGCAAAGACGCGGTCGAACCGGTCGGAAAGTCCGCTGCGCTCGATGAACGCGACGACGTCTGCAAGCGCGTCCGGACGGCCGAACAGCAGCGACTTGAACCACGGCGTGCGCTCCGCCTCCTCGACGGACACGAAGCAGCTGGTTTTGTGCAGCTCCCAGAACGGGCGGTTTACGGTTTCCTCCGGCGAAACATAGAGGATGTGCTCCTCCGTGTACACCTGCAGATCGAGCGAGGGATGGACCTCCCTGCAGTAGCGAAGCACCGCAGACAGCGCGTCGCGGTCGGCAAACTGCGTATACAGGAACCGGTTTTCGGCGCGGTCGTAGACGCCTGCGCCGTTCAGCACGATGCTCGGCGCGTTGAAGGCGACGCCGTCCAGAAACATCATCATGTTTTCCGGGCACCGTCCCGTGGCGATGGCGAACAGACCGCCCGCTTCGGTGTAGCGGCGGATGGCCGCCCGGTTCTCCTCTGAGACGGCGCCGGTGCTGTCAAACAGTGTGCCGTCCAGATCGCAGAAGACGGCGGTTTCGTTCGGTTTCATAGGCTTTCCTCCGTATGGACTTCGGATTGTGTCGATAGGTCAGTATACCATGCCGCAGAGGAAATGGCAATTGAAAATAACCTGAAAAACAGAGCAAAAAAAATAGAGAATCTTCGTTGATTTTTGTTGATTCCGATACAGTATTCTGTTATAATATTGCATGCGGAAATGATTCCGTGAAGTATCATTTCAGGAGGGAAATCATGAAAAAAATCGTTGCTATGATGCTGGCGCTCGTGATGGTCCTGGCACTTGTCGCGTGCGGCGGCTCCAAGCCGGCGAACACCGACACCAAGGACTCTGCTGTGAAGCAGGTCATCAAAGAGGCGCAGGGCATGACGCTCGAAGAGCTCTGCAAGAAAGCAATCGAAGAATCCAACGGCGCGACCTTCTACGGCGTGGGCAACTCCAGCCGCGGCAAGTCTGCTCTCCCGCTGTTCATCGAGTATCTGCAGACCCTCGATCCGAACTACACGCTCAACTTCGAATGGCAGCAGCCGAAGAACAACAAGATCTTCGATCAGCTGACAGCCGACTCCATGAAGGAAAAGGGCACCTTTGCGGTCACCCTGATCCAGGACGGCAACCAGATCGAGAGCAAGATGGTCAAGACCGGCATCCTCGACACGTTCATTCCGCTCGACTGGGCGAACGCGAACGGCATCAAGGCTGAGGACTACAAGGGCTATCTGCCGCTGCAGACCCTGAACAAGGTCTTCGAGTACAACTGCACCGGCACCAAGACCTTCACCAACTGCTGGGACTTCGTCGCAGAGGGTGAACACGGCCTGTTCATGGACATCGACTCCGAGATCGTCGGCAAGAACTTCCTCTACATGCTCACGAATGAGAAGTATGCCGGTTATCTGAAGGATGCGTTCGACAAGCTCGACGCGGCGAAGCAGGCACAGTTCAAGCCCGTCATCGACGAGCTCCAGGCGGATGCGAAGGACCTCGGCCTCGGCGCAAACGGCGCATACGCGCTTGCGTGGATCAAGCTCTGGGTCGAGAGCTATGCCGCACAACCGGATGACGGCCCGATCTGCAACACGCTGGTCGACAAGTCCGCAACCGATCAGTTCGGTCTGCTCGTCTACTCCAAGCTCCGTTCCGTTGAGGAATCCGACACCGTTTCCAAGAACAACATCAAGGTTGCGGCGTATCAGGACGGCTACAACGGCATCGGCGGCTACGGCTATTGCCACTACATGTTCGTTCCGGACAACAGCCCGCTTCCCTGGACCGCCTGCGCGTTCATCGCATACATCACCTGCACCGTTGACGGCTTCTCCGCATGGGGCAAGGACATGGGCGGTTACTCCTCCAACCCGAACGTTGCGAAGGGCACCGAAGAGAAGTACGGCCACAGCAAGGGCGGTATGAACGAAGCCGGCGAGGTTGAGTTCGAGTGCAAGAACGACCGTGGCTATGACTGGTGGGTTAACCAGGGCATGCTCGTCATCGAGGATCCGGAGTACTGCGCATCTGTTGCGTTCACTGTCGGTTCCTGGATCGAAATGCTCACGAAGTATAAGATCAGCTGATTGATCTCAAACGACTAAAATGATCGGAGGCGCCTTAATCTCTTTAGGGCGCCTCTGATGGAATAGAGGGAGGAATACGTGCAAAAGGCCGCATCTACAGGCGCTATGAAACGGCGCATTCGGCTCAATAAGCTGAAAACGTTTTTCTCAAAACCGCAAAACATCATACTCCTGCTGCTGGGGATCGTTCTGACCGTCACCACCGTCGCGCCGATCATCGCGATCGTCCGGGACACGATCATGATCCATCCGGGCACGATCGACCAGAATCTGACGGGGAAAGATTCCGGCTATTCGCTGATCAACTATGTGGACCTGTTCACCTCGCGGCTTGCCCAGTCGAATCTGTGGACGCCGCTGCTGAACACGGTGCTGCTGTCCACGATCTCCTGCGTGGTGTCGATCCTCTACGGCGGGTTCTTTGCGTTTTTGGTTACCAGAACCAATCTGAAGTTCCGTAAGTATTTAAGCTCCATCTTTATCTTCCCATACATCATGCCGCAGTGGACGCTGGCGATCGTCTGGAAGAACCTGTTCTATTCGAACGCCGTCACGCACACGGCGGACGGTCTTCTGGCCTCGGTATTCCATATCACGATGCCGGGCTGGTGGTGCCAGGGACTGTTCCCGTCCGCGATGGTGCTCGGTCTGCATTACGCGCCGTTCGCGTACATCCTGATCGGCGGTATCTTCCGCAACATGGACGCGAACCTCGAAGAGGCGGCGACGATCCTCGATACGCCGCGCTGGAAGACGATGTTCCGCATCACGCTTCCGATGATCAAGCCGGCGCTGCTTTCGACGGTGCTGCTGGTGTTCGGCAGCGCGATGGGCAGCTACCCGGTCCCGCATTACCTGAATTTTGAAACGCTGTCCACGAAGTACATTTCGCTGAACAGCAAGTATACCGGCGAAGCAAGTATCCTTGCGATCATCATGATGATCTTCGGTATCGCGATCCTGCTTGTGAACCAGTTCACGCTGAAGAGCCGCAAGAGCTATACGACCGTTACGGGCAAATCGGGACAGATCTCCCGATTCAACCTCGGCAAGGGCGGCAAGTACGTGATCGGCGCGATCTTCATCGTCCTCACGTTCTTCACGAGCATTTACCCGATCATCTCCTTCGCATTCGAGACGTTTTTGCCGAATCCGGGCGACTACAGCTTCCTGTACACCGGCAATCTCCAGAACCTGACGACCAAGTGGTGGACCATTTCCGAGAACATCACAGAGAACGGTTTGTACGGACAGCAGGGCATGCTGCACAACAGCATGATCTGGCAGGCCTACGGCGGCACGTTGCTCGTCTCTGTCGCCTGCGCGCTGACCGCCGGCACGATCGGTACGCTGATCGGCTACGCCGTCAGCAAGAACCGCAGATCGAAGTGGGCGAACTACGTCAACAACATGGCGTTCCTGCCGTACCTGATGCCGTCCATCGCCGTCGGCGTCGCGTTCTTCATTCTGTTCTCGAACAAGTACGTGAACCTGTACAACACCTACTGGCTGCTGATCATAGTCGGTACCGTCAAGTACATCCCGTTTGCCAGCCGCGCGTCGCTGAACTCGATGCTGCAGCTGTCGGGCGAAATCGAGGAAGCGGCGATCATTCAGGACATCCCGTGGTTCAAACGCATGTTCCGCATCATCGTGCCGATACAGAAATCCTCGATCATCAGCGGATTCATGCTGCCGTTTATGACGTGTCTTCGTGAGCTGTCCCTGTTCATGCTTCTGTGTACGCAGGGCTACATCCTGTCCACGACGCTGGACTATTTCGATGAAATGGGCCTGTACGCGTTCTCAAGCGGTATCAACCTGATCCTGATCGTCACGATCCTGATCTGCAACACAGTCGTCAACAAACTTACCGGCGCAAGCCTGGATGAAGGCATCGGAGGTTAATTATGCCGAAAATCGTATTGGAAAACATCACGAAGCGTTGGAAGAAATTCTACGCTGTCGAAAATCTGAACCTCGTCATTGAGGACAACGCGTTCGTCACGCTGCTCGGCCCGTCCGGCTGCGGCAAAACGACGACGCTCCGTATGATCGCGGGTCTGGAGACCCCGACCGAAGGCCGCATCACGATCGGCGACCGCGTCGTGTTCGACAGCGCGGCGGGCATCAACATCCCCGCCAACAAGCGCAAGGTCGGCTTCCTGTTCCAGAACTATGCACTGTGGCCGAACATGACCGTATACGACAACATCGCGTTCGGTCTCAAGAACATCAACGAGCCGAAGGAGGTCTTCGATTACGACGCGAAGAACGCCGCGCATATGATCGAGATCCTCAAGAACCCGAAGGACGTCACGGACATCGTCAGCGACTGCGTGGACAAGAAGGGGACGCTCGATAAGAACAAGGCGTGCATCAAGCTGATCGACACGTTCACGATCTCGATGATGACCGCGAAAAAGCTGCTCGGCGTGAATGCCGGCAACGCGGAGAAGATGCGCGCCGAGCTCAAGCAGAAGCTGGACGCCATGATCGCAAAGCACAGGGAGAATGGCGAGACGCTCGACGAGAACTACCGTGTGCTGCGGAACGGCAAGCCGGTCATCGTAAAGCGCAAACTGACGAAGGAAGAGGTCGACCTCGCCGTGCGCAGAGTGTCTCGCATCGTCAAGATCGGCATGTTCATGGACCGCTACCCTGCGGAGCTGTCCGGCGGCCAGCAGCAGCGTGTCGCGATCGCAAGAACGCTTGCGCCGGAGCCCAGCGTCCTGTTCATGGACGAGCCGCTCTCAAACCTCGACGCCAAGCTGCGTCTTGAGATGCGCTACGAGCTGCAGCGTCTGCACGTTGAGACCGGCAGCACCTTCGTCTACGTCACGCACGACCAGATGGAGGCCATGACGCTGGCGACCTCGATCTGCCTGATCAACAACGGCGTGCTGCAGCAGTACGACGCGCCGCTGACCGTCTACAACCGCCCGAACAACCTGTTCGTCGCGGACTTCGTCGGCAATCCGTCGATCAACTTCATCGACGCGCACGGCGATCAAAACCCGGACGGCAGCATCACGCTGAAGCTGCTCGGCGACAATCACGTGACCTTCCGTCCCAACGAGCCGATTTCGATGGACGAATGGAACCGCGAGCGTGACGCCTCGATCGAGGCGGAGAACGAGCGCCGCGCCGAGCTTGCCAAGCAGAAGGGCTATGTGGAAAAGGGCAATAAGGACGAGGTATTCCGCTACAACATCGCGCGCGTCGAGGAGGAGGATACCTCCATCATGGATGAACCGGTCATCGTGAACGGCGATTACGTCGTCGGCGTGCGTCCGGAGTTCATCCGCCTTGCCGAAGAAGGCCTGTCCGGCGAGATCTACGGCGCCATGCCCACCGGTATGGAATCCACGCTGAAGATCCGCGTCGGCGAGTTCCTGCTCACCTCCGTCGTGTTCGGCGGCACGCTTTACACGATCGGCAGCGAGACGTACATCCGCTTCACCGGCGATTCCATCATGCTGTTCGACCGCAAGTCCGGCCGCTACATCACGTCCGGCTCCGTGGAGATCTGAATACTCGCGTAACAAAAGGACCGGCTGCAAATTGCAGTCGGTCCGATTCGTTTTTTGGATCAATACTTTCTTGCGTCCTTAACGTGGGCGAGGTGATCGCGGTAGGCGTCGAGATTCTTCGGATTTTCGGAAACCTCCGTGTCGCCGACGCGCCACCAGGAGCCGTAGCCCTCGGTCATGGATTTCGGCAGCACGCGGATGTCAAACACGACCGGAACGCCCTCGATCTTCTTGGCTTCTTTAATCGCGGCCTTCATTTCGTCGACGGTACGGATCGTGAACGCCCTGCACCCGTAACCCTCGGCGATCTTTGCAAAGTCGACCGACATAAAGTCGCCGGAATGCGCGCCGTCCGCGCCGCGGAAGCGCAGCTCGGTGCACAGCGTGTCGTTGCCGTGGCCGACCTGCAGGTTGTTGATGCAGCCGAACGAGGCGTTGTTGAACACGCAGACGTTGATCTTCTTGTGCTCCTGCACGGCGGTCAAAAGCTCGCTGTGCAGCATGACAAAGCTGCCGTCGCCGACCATCGCATACACGTCGCGATCGCCGATCGCGTACTTGACGCCCAAAGCGCCGGAGACCTCATAGCCCATGCACGAATAGCCGTATTCCATGTTGTAGGTGTCGACGCCGCGCGCGCACCACATGCGCTGCATGTCGCCCGGCAGCGAGCCGGAGGAGCCGATCGCAACGTCGTCTTTGTCGATCGTGAAGTTGATCGCGCCGAGTACGGCGGTCTGGGTGAGGTCCGCATGCAGATCCTTTGCGAAGCGGTCCGCGCTCTTTGCGTTCGCGTCGTTGACCTCGGGCACGTAGCCGGGGCCGTAGGCGGTGTGCATGAGCCGGTCAAGCTCTTTAAACCAGCGGTCGCGCGCGTCCGTTATCTCGGTCGTATACGGGGCCTTGTAGCCGCCGAGCGCCGCAAGCAGCACCGGCAGCGCGCGCTTTGCGTCCGCGATCACCGGGACGGCGTCCATCTTGTACGCCTGGAATTCGCTGACGTTGATGTTGACAAACCTTGCGTCTTCACGGAACAGCCACTTGGACGCGGTCGTGAAGTCCGTATAGCGCGTGCCGACGCCGATGACGACGTCCGCCTCCTTCGCGATCTCGTTTGCCGCCGAGCAGCCGGTCACGCCGATGCCGCCGAGGTTCAGCGGATGGTCGTAGGGGATCGCGCTCTTGCCGGCCTGCGTCTCGCCGAACGGGATGCCGGTCGCTTCCGCAAATGCCTTGAATTCGGCGTGCGCTTCGCTGTAGCGGACGCCGCCGCCGCAGATCAGAAGCGGGCGCTTCGCGGCCTTGATGACGGCCGCGGCCTCCTCGATCGCCTCCGCGTCGGGCTGCCGCCGCGCAAGACGGTGGACGCGCTTTTCAAAGAACGATTCGGGATAGTCATACGCCTCGCCCTCGACGTCCTGCGGGATCGCAATGCAGACTGCGCCGGTGTTCGCCGGATCGGTCAGCACGCGGAAGGCGGAGATCATCGCGCTCATCAGCTGTTCGGGACGAACGATGCGGTCCCAGTAGCGGCAGACGGCGCGGAACGCGTCGTTGGTCGAGATCGACAGGTCGTGCGTTTGCTCGATCTGCTGCAGCACCGGGTCGGGCTGACGGCAGGCGTAGACGTCGCCGGGCAGGATCAGCACGGGGATGTTGTTCGCAGTCGCGGTCGCGGCGGCGGTCACCATGTTGGCGGCGCCGGGGCCGACCGACGAGGTCACGGCAAAGATCTTTTTGCGCTTCATCTGCTTTGCGAACGCGACGGCGGTGTGCGCCATGCCCTGCTCGTTCTTGCCCATAAAGACCTTGAGCCGGCGCGTTTCCTGACGGAGCGCCTGGCCGAGACCGACCACGTTGCCGTGGCCCGGCAGCATGATCACGCCCTCGACGAACGGATGCTCCTGCCCGTCGTAGGAAATGTACTGGTTTTCGAGAAAGCGCACCAATGCCTGCGCCATCGTCAAACGGATCGTTTTCATCTTGTCCTCCTGTCAACCCTTGAAGATATGCTCGTTTGCGTCGGGCTTCCACAGCCACGCGTGCTCCGGATCGTCGATGCGCGTCTTTTTCCACGGATCGCCGTCCAGGTGCCGGATGCCCCACGCGTAGCACATGGCGTAGCCGGGCGCGGCGACCTGCGAATGGAAGCCGTGATTGATGACCGCAAGCCCGTTGTGTCCGGTTTTGAAGATCTCACCGTTGCTGAACCCCGCGCCGAAGCCGTTCGGATAGTCGAACCGGTAGAAATAGACCTCCGGCTGCGGATGGTGGTGCGGCGGATAGCTCGACCAGCGGCCGGGGAAGTTCAGCACCTCGCCCAGCACCATGTTCGAGAACGGCGCGTTGTCATAGTCGAAGAACGTCTTGATCTCGCGGCGCATGCAGCCCATCAGCTCGCCGTTCGCGCCCGCGTGCTGCACCTGCACCGTGTCCGGCGTGTACAGCACCGGTTCGTAGTCGCGCTCGTTTGCCGTCTGCTGGATGAACAGCTCGGCGTGCCCGTGCGCTTCGACCGTGATGCGGACCCTGCGCGGACAGAGCAGGCAGTACGCCTCGTGATAAAAGCAGTCGGGACGGCTCGCTTCGACGGCCTTGTCCGCAAAGCGCAGCGTGACCGCGCCCTCGAACAGCAGCACGGCCGTTTCCTTGTCCGGCTCCTCGATCGTATAGACGTCGCCTTCCTCCATGACGAGCAGGCCCACGTCCATCTGCGTGCCGAGATCGTCGACCTTCGCGTCGATATACGCGTTGTAGCCGCGATGCAGCTCCTTTTCAAAATACATAGCCGCGCCTCACAGTCCCGTATGCTCCGCAATGTAGCGGCGGCCCTTGATCGCGTATTCGAGCGGATTCGCCTTGGCGGGGTCCTGCTCGGCCTCGACCAGCAGCCAGCCCTCGTAATGCGCGTCGGAAAGGACCTTGAACACCGGATCGAAATCCACGTCGCCGTCGCCCGGCACGGTGAACGCGCCGTTGCGCACAGCGGTCAGAAAGCTCCAGTTGTTTTGACGCGCCTGCTCGACGACCGGCAGCCGCATATCCTTCAGATGCACATGGCCGACGCGGTCGACGTATTTTTTGAGCATGGCCAGCGGATCCTCGCCCGCAAAGGTGAAGTGGCCGGTGTCGTAGCACAGAAAGACGTAGCGCGGATCGGTGTTCGCCATCATGCGGTCGGTTTCCTCGGCGGTCTGCACGACGGTGCCCATGTGGTGATGGAAGCACAGCTTGAAGCCGCGCTCATAAGCGACCTTGCCGAGCGCGTCGAGCCCCTTGCACAGGCGGTCCCAGCCGTCGTCGTTCAGCACGGGCTTTTTGCCGCCGGTCAGGATCGGCGTCTCGGTCTGGCCCTGGATCGACCAGCTCTGCTCGGAGACGTTGATGCGGTTTGCGCCGACGGCTTCGAGAAAGTCCAGCTCACGGGTAAAGTCCGCGATGTTCTCTTCGAGGGGCTTTGTGAGCAGGAAGGAGGAGAACCAGCGGCTTGCAATGCGCATGCCGCGAAGATCCAGCTCCCACTTGAGTTCCTTCGGGTCCTTCGGGTACTTGTTGCCGATCTCGCAGCCGGTGAAGCCCGCAAGCGCCATCTCGCTGACGGTCTGGCGGAACGTGTTCTCTGCGCCGAGCTCCGGCATATCGTCGTTGCACCAGCCGATCGGCGCGATGCCGAGGTGCACCTTTTCTTTGTCAAACAGCGCCATGGGATACTCCTTTCAGATGCGGGCGACGCCGCTCTTTCTTGCCGCTTCGGCAACTGCCGCCGCGACCGCCGGGCCGACGCGCTTATCAAACGCCTTCGGAATGATGTAGTCTGCGGAAAGCTCGTCGTCGGAGATCAGGTCGGCCAGCGCCTTTGCCGCCGCCATCTTCATTTCCTCGTTGATGTCGCTTGCGCGCACGTCAAACGTGCCGCGGAAGATGCCGGGGAACGCAAGGACGTTGTTGATCTGGTTCGGGTAATCGCTGCGGCCCGTCGCAATGACCTTTGCGCCGCCGGCTCTTGCGTCGTCCGGGAAGATCTCGGGCGTCGGGTTCGCGCAGGCAAAGATGATCGCGTCGCGGTTCATGGTCTTTACCATCTCGGTCGTGACCGTGCCGGGCGCCGAAACGCCGATGAACACGTCCGCGCCGACCAGCTGATCGGCAAGGGAACCGGGCTTGCGTTCGAGGTTCGTGACCTCGGCCATCTCCTCCTTGATCCAGTTCAGACCGTCGCGGCCCTTGTAGATCGCACCCTTGCGGTCGCACATCGTGATGTGACGGAAGCCTGCGGAAAGCAGCAGCTTCACGATCGACACCGCCGCCGCGCCTGCGCCGGAGGTGACAACACGGACGTCCTCCTTTTTCTTGCCGACGACCTTCAAAGCGTTCGTGAGCCCCGCCAGCGTGATGACCGCGGTGCCGTGCTGATCGTCGTGGAAGATCGGGATGTCGCACTTTTCCTTCAGCTTGCGCTCGATCTCAAAGCAGCGCGGCGCGGAGATGTCCTCCAGATTGATGCCGCCGAACGAGCCGGACAGCAGATACACCGCGTTGACGAACTCATCGACGTCGTGCGTCTTGATGCACAGCGGGAACGCGTCGACGTTGCCGAACGACTTGAACAGCACGCACTTGCCCTCCATGACCGGCATGCCCGCTTCGGGGCCGATGTCGCCGAGGCCGAGCACCGCGCTGCCGTCGGTGATGACCGCGCAGAGGTTGTGACGGCGGGTCAGCTCGTAGCTCTTGTTGATGTCCTTCTGGATCTCAAGGCACGGCTGCGCGACGCCGGGAGTGTACGCAAGGCTCAGATCGTCCTTGGTCGCGACGGGAACCGTTGCGATGACTTCGATTTTGCCCTTCCATTCTCCGTGAAGACGGAGCGATTCTTCCGCATAATTCATGATCGATTCTCCTTCAATGGTTTGATTTCTTTATGAAACGACGGTCGGCAGCGTCGAGCCGCCGTACGGCATCGCCAGCACCGTCGCGTTCGGTCCCAGTTTCAAAAATGCGTGATCCAGCGCTTCCTGCGCGGTCTTATACGGTACAAGAAAGATCGACCGCACAAAGTCGTCGTCCAGCTCGGACACAAGATCGACCTCGGCCCGTTCCAGCACCATCGCGATCGCCGCGGCCTTGTGCCCGCCGAGACGGAATTCACGGCCGATGCGCTCGATCAGGCTGTGCGCCGAGGGCGCTTCGGTCATCCATTGCTCGAACGTTTTTTCGCCGAGACCCTCACGGCACGAGCCGATCAGGATGATGACGCCGCCGTCGCGCACCGCGTGCTTTGCGTTGTCCAGCGCCTTCTGCGTTTGATAGAGGTTCAGGTCCTTCGGCGCGCCGCCCTGCGAAACCAGCACGATATCGGCGGGCGCAGAGAGTTCCTTGCGGTACAGCGTGTCGAGGAAGCTGCAGCCCTCGCGGTGCGCCAGTACGGCGTCGCCCGCGACGGCTTTCAGGATCTCCTTATGCTCGGAAAGCACGACGTTTACGATGAAGTCGATCCCGACCATCGCGCCGGCCTCCTCGATATCCATGCGCAGCGGGTTCGTATCGAGCGCGCCGGCCTTCGCCTCGGGCAGTACCATGCGGCTGTGGTTGGCCTGGATCGCCGCGCGCGTGGACACGCCGGGCATGATCGCCTTTGCGCCGCCGGAATAGCCCGCAAAGTAGTGGTACTCGATGTTGCCGAGACAGATCCTGCGATCGGCCTCCGCCACGACGCGCGTGATGTCCACGGGCGTCCCGCGCGAGGTCACGCCGTAGGAAACGCAGTCAAGGGGATCGCTGTCGACGCAGCGGATCTCGGCCCACGCGCGTTCGCCCGCAAGCCGACGCTTTTCCTCGTCGGTCTGACGCCTGTGGCTGCCGAGCGCGAACACCAGCGTGATATCCTTCGGATCCACGCCGCCCGCGTACAGCTCGTCCAGAAGGGCGGGCATGACCTTTGCGGTCGGCATCGGACGAGTGACGTCGCTCGTGACGATCGCCACCGTTTCGCCCGGATGCACGATGTCGCGAAGCAGCGGGGTGCCGATGGGCGCCGAAAGCGCGCGTCTGACCTCCGCCTCGCCCGTAAGGCCCACCGGGACCTCGTTCGCGTGCAGCTCGCCGATCAGGTTCTGTTCCGGCACCTCGACCTCCTGAACGCCTGTGCCGAATCCGAAACGCAGCTTCATGGCTTACTTTCTCTTGAGCACGGCCTTCGCCTGCTGCTCGATGTGCGCGGCGGTCAGACCGAAGCGCTCCATCAGATAGCTCTGCGTGCCGACCTCGCCGAACTCGTCCTCGACCGCGACGCACGCGGCGGGGACGGGGCAGCGCTCCGCAAGCACTTCGAGAATGTTGTTGTACAGGCCGCCGTGACGGTTCGCGTTCTCGGCGACGACGACCGCGCCGCATTTTTTCGCAAACGCTTCAACGGCGTCCGCGTCGATCGGCTTGATCGTGAAGCAGTCCACGACCGCGGCGGAGATCCCCTGCGCTTCGAGGGACGCGGCCGCCTTCATGGCCTCGTGCAGCATCAGACCTGCGGCGAAGATCACGACGTCGCTGCCGTCGCGGAGCGTGATCGCCTTGCCGATCGGAAGCTCGCTGCCGTCCGCATAGACGCGGGCGAGCTGCTTTCTGCCGACGCGGATATACTTGACGCCGGGGCGGTTCTGACACTGGCGCAAAACGCTTGCAAGGCACGCCGGGTCGGACGCGTCGATGACGGTCGCGCCGGGCAGCGCGTTGTAGAGCGCCACATCCTCAAACGGCATGTGCGTGCCGCCGTTCATCGTGGCGGTAACGCCGGGGTCGGTGCCGATCACGGTCATGTCGTTCTTTGCATAGCCGCCGGACAGAAAGACCTGATCGTAGCAGCGGCGGGAGGCAAACGTGCCGAAGCTGTGGATGATCGGCTTGAAGCCTGCGACCGCGAGACCGGCCGCCACGCCCGCCATGTTCGACTCGGCGATGCCGCAGTCGATCGCGCGTTCGGGATTCGCCTTCGCCCACTTCAGCGTGCCGGAGCAGCTCATCAGGTCGGCGTCGAGGAAGATCGCGTTCGGGTCGTGATCCACGATGTCGGCGACCGTCGCGCCGATGACGTCCTTGCACAGACGGGGATCCAGTTCCCCGTTATAAACGATGTTCAACATTGCTCAGCCCTCCAATGCATCCAATTCCGCTTTCAGCTGCGCGGTCCAGCGCTCGAAGCGCTCGTCGTTTACCGGCATGCTGTGGTTCATCGCGGTGTTTTCGACCTCCGCGATGCCGTGGCCCTTCACGGTGTCCAGCACGATCGCGTAGGGCTTGTCGCCGCCTGCACGCGTGCGTTCGAGGGCGGCCGCGATCGCTTCAACGTCGCCGCCGTCGACCTTGACCGTGTCGAAACCGAACGCTTCCATCTTCGCGACGAAATCGCCCATCGGCAGGACCTCGTCGAGATACCCGTCGAGCTGGCGCTTGTTCCAGTCGATCAGAACGACCAGATTTCCGAGCTTCTTCGCGCTTGCGAACATGAAGGACTCCCAGCACTGGCCCTCGTTCGATTCGCCGTCGCCGACGATCAGAAAGACGCGGTTTTTGCGGCCCTTGATGCGATTGCCGAGCGCAAGCCCCGCCGCCTGCGAGGTGCCCTGTCCCAGCGAGCCGGTCGTCACGTCGACGCCGGGCGTCTTGGTGCGGTCGCAGTGGCTCGGAAGCCGCGTGCCGCCGCGGTTCAGGGTCTTGAGTTCCTCATACGGGAAGAACCCCTTGAGCGCGAGCGTGGCGTACACCGCCGGGCCCGCATGCCCCTTCGAGACCACGAGACAGTCGCGATCCGGCCATTTCGGGTCCTCCGGGCGGACGTTCATTTCGCGGCCGTACAGGACCGCCATCGTGTCGGCAATGCTCATCACGCCGCCGACGTGGCCCGAACCGATCGAGTGGATCGCTTCAAGCGCGGCCATGCGGATGCGCGTCGCAAACGCCTGCAGTTGTTTTTTTTCCTGGATATCCATAGCTCCTCCTTATTGTTGCGGCAGGGTCGAACCGTGCCGCAGGGCCTTGACGACGGGCAGCTCTTCGCCGCTCAGGAAGCGGATCAGCGCGCCGCCGCCGGTGCAGATATAACCGATCTTGTCGGTCAGCTTGTATTTTTCGGTCGCCGTGATGCTGTCGCCGCCGCCGAGGACCGTAAAGCCCTCGGTGTCCGCAAGCGCCTGCCACAGCGACTTGGTTCCGTATTCGCTCGCTTCCTGCTCGAACACGCCCATCGGGCCGTTGACGAACACCGTTTTGGCCGAAAGGATGCAGGCGCGATACTTTGCCGCAGTCGCGTGTCCGATGTCGACCGCGCCGACGTCGCTCGGCATCATGTAGATCGACGCCTCGCGCCGTTCGCCGTTTTCGACCCACGCAAGGTCGTCAGGCAGCAGGATCCTGTCGCCGAACCGCTCGTAGAGCGCCTTCGCACGGTCGAAGAACTCGGCGTAGTTCGACTTGCAGATAAACGCGCGGCTATAGCTTCCGATCTCCTGTCCGAGCGCGATCAGGAAGATGTTTGCGACCAGGCCCCCGGTCAGGATCGTATCGGCGACCCCGCGCTCCAGGACCGTCTGCATCATCAGAAACGCGTCGGAGATCTTTGCGCCGCCGAGCGCGAACACGCACGGACGGGCGGGGTCCTCCATGACGGAGGAGACGGTGCAGTATTCCTTCTCGAACAGCCTGCCCATCGCGGACGGCAGGATCTGCTCGAACCCGCACAGGCTCGGCTGATCGCGGTGCGCGGCGGCAAACGCGTCGCACACGTACGCGTCCGCAAGCGGGGCGAGCTTCTGCACCAGCAGCGTTTTTGCCTGCTGCTCGTGCGAAAGATGCAGCTTCATTTCAAAGAGCGTCTGCTCCTCCGCGACGAAGCGCACGTTGTCCAAAAGCAAAACATCGCCATCGCAGAGATCACGGATGGCTTGTCTTGCCGCGGGGCCGCAGACGTCGTCGATCCATTTGACCTCCCGGCCGAGAAGGCGGGAGAGGACCGCGGCGTGCGGTTTGGTCGTATAAAAATTCTTGTACTCGATGTCGCTGCCCTGATGCGCCAGCAGCACGACCTTTGCGCCCTTTTCGGACAGCTCGCGGATCGTCGGCACGCAGGCCGTGATGCGGTTGATGCTTTTCAGCGTCCCCGCATCACGATCCACGGGCTGATTGATATCCACGCGGCAAAGGACCGTTTTTCCGCGCACCGAGAGTTCGTCCAGCGTTCTGATGCCGAATCGCATGTGGAACCTCGCTTATTTCTTCTTGAATCTGCCGATCTTCAGGTATTCGTTCGTCTTTGCCGTGCCCTCTTCGCGGGTCAGCTGCATCTGCATCGCGGCGCGGATCGCGTCGATCGTTTCGGGGATCGTGACGCTCTCCTGCGGGATGTTGATCGCGTACATGATGTCGTTGCCGCTCTCAACGATGCTGTCCTCCCACAGCCCGATCTCGTACATGTCGCCTCTGCGGTTGCCGAGATCGCGCGCGTACTTGAACAGGCTCGCGTTGCCCTTGAAGCCCTCGTCGATCGTGACGGTACGGATGCGCGGATGCGCGCGGAACGCTTCGAGCGCCATCTCGCGGGTGATCTTTTTGCCGTCTTTGGCGGTCGCCAGCACGGTGATGATGTGGCCGTGCGTGACCGGCGTGTGCACGAGGATGCCCGTCGCTTCGACGTGCGGCATGATCGTCATCAGGTCGACCGCCTGATGCGACGGCGCCTTGTCGATCTGCAGCGCGTTGGTGAGGCCGCGGTGATAGTCGCCCGGATCCGCGACGCGGCGGATGATCGTGATCGCGACCTTCTCGATGCCGATCGCGCGGTCAAGGCAGTCGACCGTGCGGATCAGGCCCGTCGTGTTGCAGCTGGTCAGCTTGAGGTAATCCTGACCGACGCCCTTTTCATAGTTCGCATAGCCGTGGAAGAACACGTCCGCGACGGAGTTCTTTTCGCCGCCCTGGAAGATCGCCTTGACGCCGACCTTCTGATACAGCTCCTTGTTCTTTGCGCCGACGCCGCCCGGCGAAGAGTCGAGCATGATATCGACGCTTCTGCAAAGCTCCTCGAACGTGCCCGCAACCGGGATGTCATAGCGGTCGAACGCTTCACGGTCCGCGCCGTCGACGAGGTAGAGATTGTATTTGACGCCGTTTGCGCCGATCATGTCGTTCTCGCGCAGCGCGCGGATCGACAGTGTGGGCGCGAGGTCCGCAATGCCCACCAGCTCCATGTCGCCCTGCATGGCGACGCCGTCGGCCAGACGCTGACCGATCGTGCCGTAACCGGCGACTCCGACTCTGACTTTAGCCATATGCTGCTCCTTTCTCAGATCTCGTCGATGCGGACGGGACGGTTTTCCTTGAGGGACTTGCTGCACGCAAGCGCCAGCTTGATGGACAGAAGGCCGTCCTCGATGCCGACCCACGGTTCCTTGCCGTTCTCGACGCAGTCGATGAACTCGCGGACCTCCGCCTGATACGAGCCCATGTAGCGCTCAAGGAAGAACCACAGCGGCTTTTCGCCCGTCACGCCGTCCACCGTGGACAGCACGATGTTGGACGCGGAATCGTTCGCGTTCTGCACACAGCCCTTCGAGCCGAAGACCTCGCCGCGCTGATCGTAGCCGTAGACCGCCTTTCTGGAGCCGTCGATGGTGGCAAGCGCGCCGTTAGAGAGCTTCAGCGTGATCGTCGCGGTGTCCACGTCGCCCGCTTCGCCGATCGCCGGATCGATGAGGCACGCGCCCTGCGCGTACAGCTCGACGATCTCCTGACCGGAGAGGTAGCGCACCATGTCGAGGTCGTGGATCATCATGTCCATGAAGATGCCGCCGGAAACAGCGACGTACTTGGCGGGCGGGGGCTCCGGATCGCGCGAAGAGATGCGGACGAACTGCACCTCGCCGATCTTGCCGTCCTCGATCGCCTTGCGCATCGCGCGGTAGTTGTGATCGTAGCGGCGGTTGAAGCCGACCTGATAGACGAGCTTCTTCGGGCTCGCCGCGAGCGCCGCCTTGACCTCTTCGATCTTTGCGATGCTCTGGTCGATCGGCTTTTCGCAGAAGATGTGCTTGCCCGCGGCGATCGCTTCAAGCGAAAGCGGGGCGTGCTGATCGGTCGACGCGCAGATCAGGACCGCGTCGATGCGGTCGTCCTCAAGGATCTTGCGATAGTCCGAATATACGTTCTCGATGCCTGCGGACTTTGCCCACGCGGCGACCTCCGGCTTGATGAACGGGTCCGCGATCGCGAGGATCCGCGCGCCGGGAACGCCGGTGAGAATGCTCTTTGCGTGGACCTGACCGATGCGGCCCGCGCCGATAATACCTACATTGACCATTGTATTCCTCCGTTTGTTTTCAATTTGTATGGATGCGGGATCGCTCCCGGTTCATTCGCCGTACGGCTCGCCCTTGCCTTCGACGAGCGAGGCATAGGTGCGTTGGATCTTTGCCCAGTTCTGGTCGCGGTCGAGCGCGACGCCTCTGCCGACGCCGGACACGATGAGACCCGCGCCCTTCTGCTCAAGCATTTCGCCGAACTCGCGCAAAAGCGCGGGCGCGCTGCCGGGCTCGGTGGAGCGGCCGTCGAAGATGACATGCACGAACACGTTTTCGACGCCCGCCTTCTTCGCCATATCGCACAGCGCGAGCGGATAGTCGATCGACCCGTGCGAGGACTTTTTCGTGAGCAGCGCAAAGAGATGCAGCGCCGTGCCGCGCTCTTTGACGCCGTTCAGCGTGTGCAGAAACACCGGGTTCTCCGCAAACGAGCCGTCCTTCATCGCGTTGTCAAGGCGCACGTCGTCCTGCAGGACCACGCGGCCGGAGCCGAGATTGATGTGGCCCGCCTCGGAATTGCCCGTCTTGCCCGCCGCAAGACCGACCGCCGGGCCGGACGCTTCGAGCTTCGCGTAGGGATACTCCCGAAGCAGCGCGTCCCACGCGGGCGTGTCCGCCGTAAAGATCGGGTTGTTGTCGGTCGGAAGGTCGAGACCCCAGCCGTCGCAGATGAGCAGTAAAACCTTGTTCGGCTTTGCAAAGCGGAACAGCGGCGTGCCGGTCATTTCCGCGGGCGCGGGAAGGCCCATTGCGGACAGCACCGTGGGCGCGACGTCGCAGAGTCGGCCGCTCGTTTCGAGCTGTTCCGTGCCGTCGCCGATCGCGATGCAGGCGACGAGATTCGTCGTGTGCGAAACGTGCGGCTTGCCCTCCGGCGTGTGCAGAATCTCGATGTTGCCGTGGTCCGCGGTCACAAGTACAGTATAGCCCTTTTCGCGCGCGTACGCAACGGTTTTCCCGACATATTTGCTGATCGCTTCGGCTGCGACCGGCTTTGCCGCGTCCGAGGACGTATGGCCGATGACGTCGCCGTTTGCGAAGTTCGTCACGATGAAATCGTAGCCCTTGTCCAGCCCGCCGCACAGCGTTTCATACACCTCCGGCAGCTTCAGCTCCGGCACCGTTTCAAACGGCACGCCCTTGGGCGAGGGGATGCGGATGTCCGTCTCGCCCTCGAACGGCTTCTGATTGCCGCCGTTGAAGAAGAACGTGACGTGCGCAAACTTTTCGCTCTCGGCAAGGTGCATCTGCGTCCTGCCGTTTTCACTCAGCACCTCGGCGAGCGTCTTCTGCACCTTGCTCGGCGCAAAGGCGATCGGCAGATAGGTGTATTTTTCGCTGTACATTGTCAGGATCACGAAGTCCAGCGGATCGAGCTGCGTTCTCTCGAAGCCCTTGAACGCCGGATCGGTGAACGCATCGGTCAGCTCGGTCTCGCGCTCGCCTCTGCGGCAGCAGAAGATCACGCCGTCGCCGGGACGAACGAGACCGACCGGGCTGCCGTTTCGGTCGACAAGGTTCAACGGCTCGAAATGATACTCCGAGGCGACGGAGGCAAAGCGCTTTTGGGCAGCGCGGGCCAGCGCGTCGCCGCCGGCAAACTTGTATTCGCTCATGATCGGTTCTCCTTTCAATGGATGCGCGGCGTCGGGTCCTCAGCGGTTTCGGGACAGAAGCGCCCGTCGCCGGGGAAGACGCGCAGCAGCTCGTCAAAGTGATGGATGATGCAGTCGGGCCGGTTCTCCTCGGTCAGCTTGAATTCGAGCCCGCCGGGGTATTCCGCGCCGACCGTGCCGGCGAAGCAGGACTGCTTCGCGCCGATGATGTCGCGCTTCAGGTTGTCGCCGACGAAGCAGCTCTCCTCCGGCCGCACGCCGGCTTCCGACAGCGCGAGGAAATAGATCGCGGGATGCGGCTTTCGGAGCATCGTCACCGAGCTTTGCTGCACCGTGCAGAACAGGTCGCGGATGCCGTCGCGATCGAGCCACTCGTCAATCTCGACCGTGCCGATCAGGTCGCTGATGATGCCGACGAGGTAGCCGCGCGTGCGCAGCTCCTTCACGGTTTCAATGCCCTTTTCGACGACCACGCGCTCGCCCTTCGCCCTGCGGAAGCAGTAGGTCAGCTCGACGGCGGCCTTCTCGATTTTCTCACGGTCCCATTCCGGCACGAGCCAGCGGGTCCAGAGCATCGTTTCCGGCGCTTCGCACATGTACTTCAGCGCCCATTCACGGTAGCCGTCGTAGCGCTTGTTCAGGAAATCGTAGAACGCGTCGGCGTCCATGTCGGTGCCGCACAGTTCCTTGATGCGCTCGCGCGCCTGCTTGATAAACGGACGGTTGTCCTCGTCGACCACGCGGAATGTGCCGCCGAGATCGAGAAAGATCGCCTTGATGTTTTCTTTCATATTCAGACCCTCCGGACCTTGTCCCATGCGACGTGCGGCGCCTTCGGGAAGATCTCCTTGAGTTCGTTGAAGTCGAAGATGACCGCGTCGGGACGGTTCTCATCCGTGATCTTCTCCTTCGCGAGCTTCTCCGGCGTCGTGTACAGGATGAACATGCCGTAGCCCGCAAGGCGCGTGCCCTCGACGTCGCGGTTCAGGTTGTCGCCGATGTAGACGCAGCGCTCCGGGCGAACGCCCAGGAGGTCGCACGCCTTGTTGGAGATCGCGGGATCGGGCTTTCTTATGCCCTCGACGCACGAGAGCAGCACCGCGCCGAAATACTGTTCAAGCCCGTCGGCCTTGAGCCAGCGCGGGATCTCCTGCGAGGTCACGAGGTTTGAGATGATGCCGAGCTTGTAGCCGTTCGCGTACAGGTCTTTGATCGACTGCGCGCCGTTCGGGGCGACCACGCGGCGGCCGTCCTTGTTGCGGTACTCGATCGTCAGCTCGATCGCATTCTTTTTGATCAGCTCACGGTCGTATTCGGGCGTCAGCCACTTGGTCCAAAGCTCCTCCTCCGGCGCTTCGCGCATCGTCTCGAAGCACCACTTGCGGTAGCCCGCGTAGCGGTAGTCGAGGAATTTGCAGAATTCGTCCGGGTCGCCTGTTTCGCCGCACATTTCGGCGATCTTGCGGCGCGCCTCCGCTTCAAACGCGGCGTCGCGCTCCACCAGACGCAGCGTGCCGCCGAGATCGTAGAAGATCGCGTCAAATTCTCGTTCGTTTGCCATACTTCGTTCTCCTTATTTGTTTTCGTCCGAAAGGGGCGGGAAGATGTCCAGAAGCTGACCGATCCGGGTGATCGTGTAATCGGGCTGCAGAATGATTTCCTGCGGCTCGTTTTTGATCGTGTCCGGCTCGTCGATGCGGATCATCAGCGCATAGCCGGCCTTGCGCGTGCCCTCGACGTCGCGGATCGGATTGTCGCCGACGTACGCGCACTGTTCGGGCGTCTTGCCGATCGCGCGGCAGGCGAGGTGATAGATCGCGGGGTCGGGCTTACGAAGCCGTACCTTGGAGGACAGGATGACCGTCTTGAAGTAGTGCGCCACGCCGTCGGCGATCATCCAGTCGGGGATCTCGGTCTCGGTGATCGTGTTCGCGATGATGCCGAGCGTGTAGCCGCGGCGGTCCAGCTCGATGATCGTGGACTTCACGTCGTCGCGCGGGACGCGCCGTCCATCATGGTCGCGCCACAGACGCGTCAGTCTGCCTGCGTGCGCGCACACGCGCTCCGGATCGTAATCCGGCAGCAGGTGCTGGCTCCAGAGCTCCATCTCGCCCGCGTCAAGAAGCGTCTTTTTCACCATGCTGCGGTACTTCTTCCAGCGCGCTTCGAGCTTCTCGAAGAACACGTCGTGCGGCTCGGTCGCGCCGACCAGCTCCATCAGTTCCCGCTCCGCCGCATCGGAGAATTCCTTGTCCTTGATGACGATGCGCAGCGTGTTGCCGACGTCAAAGAAAATGGTGTCCGTCATTGTCCTCTCTCCTTTTCTGTATTGCAAACTGTTATTGGTGATTCCGCTCCCGGAGGATCCCCGGCAGCTCGTTCAGTTCCCGGATCACATAATCGGCCTTCGGCGCGTCCGGCCCCTGAAAGGCGACGTCGCGGTGGGCGATCGAGGGGTTGTTGATGCGCACGATCAGGCCGAGGCCCGCATTGCGCGCGCCGAGCACATCGCGGGAGATCGTGTCGCCGACATAGCCGGTCTCCGCCGCCGTCACGCCCATGCGGGAAAACGCGATCTCAAAGATCCTCGGATCGGGCTTGCGGATCCCGGTCTCGCTCGACATCACGATGCATTCCATGTACTGCGCGATCCCGTATTCGTTCATCATGTGCGGGACGAGCGAGGTGGAGATGATGTTGGAGATGATGCCCTGCCGGACGCCCATCGCGTGGATCTCTTTGATCGTTTCGACCAGATACGGCTTTCGCATGTTGATCATCCGCTCGTAGTCATAGAGGAAGCTCAGCTCCTCGGCGATCGGGGCAAGCCGCTCCTCGCCGATGTGAAACTCCTTGAGGTAGTATTCGTTCCAGATGACGGGGGCGGGCAACTCGGTCTTCTCGCGCTCGCCGCGGTGCTTGTACGCTTCGCCGTTCTCGCGCAGCAGCAGCTTCAGCTGTTCCGGCGTCGTGTCGAGCACGATGCCGTAATCGTTGAGCCTGCGGATCAGCCGGTCGGCAAAGCGAAGCTCCGAATCCGCGGTGCGCGTGGCGGACTGCAGTGTTCCGCCGAGATCGTAAAGCAGCGTCGTGATCATGGTTTCGCCTCCGAATTTCCCCATATTTACGAAAACGTTTGCGCTATCATAATTGTAAACCGCTTACCGGTTTTTGTCAATACATAAAAACGGAAGAACACGCAGGGATTTCGGAAAAAGATGCAAACGGGTCAGGATGCCCGGAACCGGCGGAAAGCAAAGGGAAATATACGGTTTTTGCGGGAGGGAAGGGCGGAGGGGAGGCGCTTTTGCGCATGAATAAGCATACGGTTTCGGACGGCGGAGCGGAATCGTCTTTTTTTCGCGTTGACAAATGGCGGGAACGGTTGTAAAATGAATTGTCTGAAAACGTTTGCACTGCATTTACGGAATCTGATTTGGGAGGATACTATGGGCTTTGTAACGCTCAAGGACGTCGCAAAGGTCGCCGGCGTTTCCTATGCGACCGTGTCGCGCGCGCTGTCCGGCAGTCCGGAGATCGGCGAGAACACGCGCAAACGCGTCATCCGCATCTGCGAGGAGATGGGCTATACGCCCAACGCCGTCGCGCGGTCCATGGTGATGAAGCGCACGAACATTCTGGGGCTCATCGTCACCAGTCTCAACAACCCGTTTATGAGCGAGATGACGGCGCACATCGAGATCTATGCGCGTCAGTGCGGCTACAATCTGATGGTCTGCAACTCTTCCTACGACCGCGAGCTCGAAAAGGAGGTCTTTTCGCTGCTGGTCAGCCGCAAGGTGGACGGCGTCATCATGATCCCGGTCGGCAACGAGTCCTACGACGCGCTGAAGACGCTGACAGCGCAGGTACCGACCGTGTTCATCGGCGAAAACATGCAGGACCTTCCCGAAAACTACGTCTCGGTCGACAACGCCGCGGGCATGCAGCACGCGACCGAATACCTGTACGGGCTCGGCCACCGGAAGATCCTGTACCTCGGCGCGCGCGAAAACAGCATGACGCATAAGCTCCGCGTGGGCGGATACCTGACCGCATGCGAACGGCTCGGCATTGCGCCGCATGTACTGAACAATACGAGCCCGCGAAGCTCGTTTGAGGTCGGCTATGCGCTGGCCGACGCGTATTTTGCCGGTACGCACGACGAGACGGCGGTGCTGTGCGCGGCGGACACGCTGGCGATCGGCGTCATCAAGGCGGCGTATGAGCGCGGCGTCCGCATCCCGGAGGATATTTCGCTGATGGGCTTCGACAACCTTTCCTTCTCGGCGCTGCCGCCGATCGACCTGACGACGGTGAACCAACCGAAGCAGGCGCTTGCGGCCGCCGCGGTGGACATGCTGCTGAACCGCATCAAGAACCCCGATGCGCCGTATACCAAGACCATTCTTTCGCCGTCCGTCGTGGAGCGCAGCTCCTGCCGCCGCACGGACGCATGAATACAGAGGAGGGGACTATGTACCGTTACGAACTGCATCTGCATACCGACGAATCCAGCAACTGCGGCCACGTGCCCGCCGCCGATCAGGTCAAAACCTATCGGGCGCTCGGCTACACGGGGATCTGCGTGACCGACCATCTGCACACCGCGCAGATCGCGCACTACAACGTGCCGGACGACTGGACCGCGATCGTCGACCGCTATCTTGCGGGCTATCGCGCCGCGAAGGCGGCGGGGGACGCCTCAGGGCTTGACGTCATCTTCGGTGTCGAGCTGCGTTTCCCGGAAAACGACAGCGATTATCTGATCTACGGGATCGACGAGCAGTGGCTGTACGACCATCCGTGGATCACGAAAATGGACCATCGATCCTTCTTTGACCGGTTCCGCGACGAGGTGCTGATCATCCACGCGCACCCGTACCGCAACGGCAACGACGTGGTTTTCTGGGACTGCGTGCACGGCGTCGAGATCGTCAATATGAACCCGCGTCACGACAACCGCAACGCGCTTGCGTTCGGGCTTGTCAAGGCGCATCCGTACCTGCTGCGCATGGTCGGCTCCGACGCGCATCAGATCGGCGACGAGGGCCGCGCGGCGATCCTGACCGAACGGCGCGTGCGCGATTCGTATGAAATGAAGGACCTGCTTGTGTCGAAACAGTACAAGAACTGGAGCGCAGAGGCAGACGGGGAACGGATCATCCGGGAAAGCGAGGAAACACCGTATGTTTGATACCATGATCATCGGGCAGATCACGCTCGACCACAACATCGACTTTGACGGCCGTGAGGAGTTCATCAACGGCGGCGCGGTCACGTTTTCGGGCTATGCCGCGGCGGCGACCGGACGCTCGGTCGCGGTCGTGCCGAAGGGCGATACCAAGGTCATCGACCCGTTCAAAGTCTTTGCCGAAAGCCGGGTCGAGAAGGTCTTTGCGGTCGAGTCCGATACGTATACCGAGATGGAGAATACCTACTTCACGGCGGACCGCGAACGCCGCCGCAGCCTGAACACAAGGGGCATCGAGCCGTACAAGCCGTCCGATCTGCCCGACGAGCAGGCGAAGATCTATCATCTCGGCGGACTGGTCGCGGGCGATTTTCCGCTTGCGTTCGTCGAGGCGTGCGCCGCGCGCGGCGACGTCGGACTGGACGTGCAGGGCATGATGCGCTTCCGCAACGACGACGGCACGCTGGAGCTGCGCGACTGGCCGGAGAAGCAGCAGTGCCTGCCGCTGATCCGCTACCTCAAGACCGACGCGGCCGAGGCCGAGATGCTGACCGGAACCGCCGACCGCGAAAAAGCGGCGTTTCAGCTTTGCGCATGGGGCGCGAAGGAGGTCCTGATCACGCACAACACCGAAGCGATCGTCTGCGACGGCGAACGGATCTACCGCGCGCCGCTGCGCCCGCGCAATCTGTCCGGCCGCACCGGCCGGGGCGACACGACGTTTGCGGGCTATCTTTGCGAACGTCTGAGCCACGATATCCCGACCGCGCTCGAATTTGCGGCGGCGCTGGTGTCGCTGAAGATGGAGACGCCAGGTCCGTTCAAGGGCACGCGCGACGACGTGCTGGCCTACATCGAGCGGTTCTACCGCTGAACCGGACGGGGAGGGACCCCTTTGGACAAACAGAATCGCCGCATCAGCGGCGCGATGGCGTTCATCCTGCTGATGGGCGTCGTCAGCCTGTTCTCGGACATGACGCATGAGGGCGCGCGGAGCGTCCTCGGCGAATACCTGCACCTTGCCGGCGCGTCCGGCGCGGCGATCGGGTTCGTTTCGGGGATCGGCGAGCTTCTCGGCTATTCGCTGCGCCTTCTGTCCGGATTCCTTGCCGACAAAACCAAAAAATACTGGACGCTCGTGATCGTGGGCTACGGCCTGCAGATGGCGGCGATCCCCGCGCTTGCCCTGATCCCGCAGAACGGCTGGATCTGGGCTTGTTTGCTTGTGACGCTGGAGCGCGTCGGCAAGGCGGTCAAAAAGCCCGCGAAGAACACGCTCGTCAGCTTTGCCGCGGGGGAGATCGGCACCGGCAAGGGCTTTGCGTATCAGGAATTCGTCGACCAACTCGGCGCGTTCTTGGGGCCGGTCCTTCTGTGGCTCGTCGCCGCGATCCACGGGACGGAGGACCTGTTTTCGACCTATCGCATCGGATTTGCCGTGCTCGGCGTTCCCGCGCTGATCACGGTCGCGCTGGTGCTGTTCTCCAAGGTCCGCTATCCGCATCCGGAGCAGTTTGAAACGGAGCGGGAGGCGCGCGGGCCGTTCCGCATCCGCCTGTCGTTTGTGTTCTTCATGTTCGCGATCGCGGCGTTCGCGTTCGGGTTTGCGGACTTCACGCTGATCACGCTGCACGCCGCGAACACGCAGGCGGTCCCGGAGTCCGCGCTGCCGCTGCTCTACGCGGGCGCGATGGTCACGGACGCGTTTTCCGCGCTGTTCTTCGGCTGGCTGTTCGACCGCGTCGGCATGAAGGCGCTGGCCGTATCGACCGCCGTGTGCGCCGGGTTTTCGTGCTGCATCTTCCTGTCCGGCGATCCGGCCCTGATCGTGATCGGCGTCGTGCTGTGGGGCGTCGGCATGGGCGCGCAGGAGAGCATCCTGAACGCCGCCGTCAGCAAGCTCGTGCCGAAATCGGTCCGCAGCACCGGCTTCGGCGTGTTCGAGACGGTCTTCGGCGTCGCATGGTTTCTGGGAAGCTGGCTTTTAGGCGCGCTGTACGACCGAAGCCTTCCCGCGCTTGTCGCGGTGTCGACCTGCGCCGAAGCTCTTTCGATCCTGTTCTTCGTTCTCTGCGTGCAAAGACAAAAGAAGGAAGTATAAGCCAAAACAACAAAATCCCTGCCCGGATCGGACAGGGATTCTTTTTTCGGTTCAGTGCAGAAGCAGGATGACCGGTTCGGCCGATGCGCAAACGGCGCCATTTTGAACCGGGACGTCGCGGCCGTCGAGGATGTTCTTGTACACGTCGTCCGGCACGGGGACGGGCGCGGGGGCGGCGCCTTTCATGCGGAACACGCCGACCGCCTTCTTCGGGCCGAGCGTCCACGTCGACACGATCACGTCGTGCTCGCACGCTTCGAGCGTATAGACGCCGTCACTGAACAGAGGATCCTTTTTCATTGCGATCAGCGTTTTGAGAAGCGCTTCGTGCATCGGTTCGCCGACGCGCGGGACCGGATCGGGATCGAACAGCGTCGGTACATGATCGACGCCCCATTCCTGTCCGCAGTACAAAAGCGGCGTGCCCTTCTGGAAGAACGTCCACGCGATCCAGTTTTCGCGCACCGTGCGGTCCGGGAACAGCGCCGCCGTGCGCGGCCGGTCGTGGTTTTCAGTGTTGCGCAGCTTGACGTAGTCTGCCGGATAGGTGCTTTCCTGCCGGACGAGCGCGTGGATGTACTGCCGCAGCGGGATCTTTCCCTCGGCATAGGCGGCGAAATCGGCGTAGATATCGTAGTCGTAGCAGATATCGAACGCCTCGTAGAGCTCGGAATCGGACAGCGCTTCGAGCCCGTTCATGCGGTGATAACGGATGAACTCGTGCTCGACGGACTCGGCAAGCCAGATGCAGCCGGGCCGGATCGGCTCGACGCGCCTGCGCGCCTCGATCCAGAACGCCTTGGGCACAAGCGCGGCGACGTCGCAGCGGAAGCCGTCGACCCACCTTGCCCAGAAGCACAGCGTGTCAATGAGTTCGTCCCACAGCGGCCGCACGGAGAAGTCGAAATCGACGATGTCGGTCCAGTCGCCGACGTGGTTGCCGAACGAACCGTCCGGCTTTTTATAGAAGTATTCGGGATGCGTCCCGACGAGCACCGAATCCGGCGAGGTGTGATGGTACACCACGTCGATCAGCACCTTCAGCCCGAGCGCGTGCGCCGTATCGCACAGATGAACGAAGTCGTCCATTGTGCCGAATTCCGGGTTGATCGCGCGATAGTCGGAGATCGCGTACGGCGAGCCGAGCGTGCCCTTGCGCTTTTCGGTCCCGATCGGATGGATGGGCAGAAGCCAGATCGCGTCGACGCCGAGCGCGCGGATGCGGGGGAGGTCCGCCTCGACGGCCGCGAACGTGCCGCCGAAGTTGCGGACGAAGATCGAATACAGGGTCATATTGCGCAGCTGCATCGTCATTCTCCTTTCGGTTCAGGATTCTTCCGGCGCGAACGTGAAGCACAGCCGGAACAGCTTCTGTCCTTCGGCCTCGCCGGAAAGCAGAAACGTGTCGGGCTGCACCTCGCTTTTTAAGAGGACGTCCGCGTCCATGCGCGCTTCACGCGCATACTCGGTCTGAATGCCGCAGAGTCTTCGCGTGCGGAACGCTTCGGGCATGCGGTCCTCGGCCAGATCGAAATAGCGCGTGTTGCCCATGTGTCCGTTCAGGTCCACATAGCTGAACGGTACGGTGAACGTCTCGGCTTCGTCGGTCTGCGGCATCTTCGGCGCGCGCGGCAGCGGGATCTCTTTGCCGGTTTTCATGCCCTTGATCGCGACGCCGTATTCCTCCGGAAAGATGACCTTGCGCGTGGCCTGATCCATCAGCGCCCACAGCGCGCTCGCCTCGATCAGCACGCTGCCCGCCGCGTCCGTGACGCGGTAGTAGCGCGGGAACAGGATGTGCATCGTGTTGCCCGGCCACGTTGAAAGATGCACGACCTCGTCGTACACCGGCATGCGCGTGATCTTCGCCTGCTGCAGCGTCACGATCCATAAAAGGCCGCGGTCCATCGTCATGTCGCGGCCCATCTTGAGCGCGGTCGTGTGGTCGATCGACATCTCCTGCAGGATCGTGAACATGCGCGAAACGCGCAGCCGCAAAAACGCGTCCGCGTCGGAGCTTCGGATGCGATAATCGAGTTCAAACACGCTCATGCCTTTGAGACGCGCTTTTCGATCGCGTCGACCACGTCGCCGAGCGTGGACAGCTTTTGCCACTGGCGGTTCGGGATGCGCACGTCGAACGCCGCTTCAAGGCGGCAGATGATCAGCGTAAAGCCCATCGAGTCGATGCCGGTGTCGGTGTTGATGACGGTGGATTCGTCGAATTCCCTGCCCTCAAGCTCCGGCAGCGAATCGACGATGATCTCTTTCGTTTTGTTCAGGATCTCTTCTCTGAGGCTCATAGGCCCTCCCTTTCCCGCTGGATCACCCAACGCATGATTTTTCCGCTTGCCGTGCGCGGCAGCGGTTTTTCGTAAAATTCGATCGCGCGGATCTGCTGGTTGCGCGGCCGCTGGTCCAGCACCGGGCGGAGCTTCGCCCAGATCGCCGCCGGATCGCGCATTTCGCCCTCCAGCACCAGGATCGGCTGATCCGCAACGAGCAGCACGCACACCGGCTCGCCGCCGAGCGCGTTCGACAGCGCCTGCTCGTATTCGGGCAGATAGAGCTTCGTTCCGTCGCTCAGCACCAGCATTTCCTTTTTGCGGCCGGTGAGTTTCAACCGTCCCGCCTCGTCGAGTGTGCCGAGATCGCCGGTATGCAGCACGCCGCCCTGCAGCACCTCCGCGGTGTCGTCGGGCTTTTTCCAGTAGCCCTGCATCACGCAGGTCGGCGCTTCGATCAGCACCTCGCCGTCGGGCGCGATCGTGACGACGTCGTCGGGACAGACGGTCATCGCGTACGGATCGCCCTCGCCCAGAGACAGCGCGACGCCGGAGCTCGTTTCGGTCAGTCCGTAGCCGAAGCAGACGCGCGCGTCGGTCGTCTTTGCGGCGCGCAGGATCTCCGGCGGACAGCCGCCCGCGCCGATCAGGATCGTGCGAAGATCCGGATTCAGCGCGCGGTATTTGAGCAGAAAGCCTAAAAGCGCCGGAACGGCGGAAAGCGCCGTCGGGCGGAAGAAGATGCAGTCCTCGTGATAGTGCCGCGCGCCGCGGCCCAAAGCCACGCACGCCCCGCACGAAAGGCCCCAGAGCAGCCCGCAGACGAAGCCGAACACATGGTCGAGCGGCAAAAGGCAGAGCAGCGTATCGGACGGATCGAGCGGCAACAGCGCGCCGCCGTTATAAGCGCTTGACATCAGGGACGCGTCGGTTAAAACGACCGCCTTTGCGCGGCTCGTCGTGCCGGAGGTGAAGAATAAAAGCAGCCCTTCGCCGCCCTCGGCAGACGGGAGCAGCGCGGGCGCGAGATCGCGCCGAAGCTGCGAATCGCCCCACAGCGCGTCCAGCTCGGCCTCTTTGACCTGTTCGAGCAGTACCTCGTCCGCCGCGTTTTCACTGAGCAGCACGGTGCGCCGCCCCGCAAGCACGGACGCGAAGATCTCGGTCACGCAGTCGAACGAGCCGTCGGCAAGGATGCCGAGCGTATGCTTTTGCTCGGCCTGCAGCACGGCCGCACGCTTTTTGACGCGGTCAAGAAGCGTCGAAAAGGTACAGGTCCGGATCGCGCCTTTGCTTTCGCAGCGCAGCGCGGGCGCGTCGGGCGCGTGTTCCGCCCAGTGGGAAAGAAGCGCGGAAAAACCCTCAAATCGCATCGCGATCACCTCCGATCCCTATTCTACCATGAGAATCGGAAGAAGAAAAGAATTTTTCACGTTTTTTGCAAAAATATGCAAAATAGTGCGTGCATTTCAAGCGCGACCGCGTTATAATAAAAGGTGCCGAAAGCAATTCATTTCTTGGAGGACAGAGCATGGATAAGAATGTTCGCATCTGCATCGTCGGCGGCGGCCCCGCGGGTCTTTCCGCCGGTATGTATCTGGAAAAGAAGGGGTATGAAAACTATACGATCCTTGAGCGGCTTGACCGCGTCGGCGGCAAGTGCTGGTCTCCGACCTACAACGGACGCCGCTATGAGATGGGCGCGATCATGGGCGTGCCGAGCTACTATGCCGTGCACGACGTCGAGGAGTTCTGCGGCATCACGCACGACGGTCCGCAGCTGAACCGCAACTACAAGAGCAAAAACGGCAAGGTCATCGAGCCGTTCAATCCGAAGAAGCTTTGCAACCTTCCGAAACTTCCGCGTCTTGCCAAAATGAAGAAGCAGGTCAAGAAGCTCGGCGAGCTCCTTGAGACCAAGTACAAGGGCTACGACCTGAACGGCCACCGCGGCGTTGCCGAGGGCCGCTACGAGGGCTTCTCCCAGGCGAACGCCAAGCGCGAACCGGTCAAGGGCGAGAACCCGAACCTGAAGGATCTTTGCCTTCCGTTCAACGAGTTCTGCAAGCTGAACGGCGTCGAGCTCATCCAGGACATCTGGATCGGGCCGTTCACCTCCTTCGGCTACGGCTACTTTGACGAGATCCCGGCGGCGTACGTTCTGAAGTATCTGGATTTCCAGACCTGCATGAACTTCGTCAAGATCAACCTCTGGACGTGGAAGAACGGCACGCAGTACATCTGGGAGCAGCTGAACGACCACCTGAAGCACCCGGCAAGACTGAACAGCAAGATCGAAAAGGTCGAGCGCAGGGACGGCAAGGTGTTCGTCACGGTCAACGGCAAGGTCGAGGAGTACGACAAGATCATCGTCACTGCGCCGCTGTACATCCCGAACAAGCGTACGGACGGACAGGTCGGCATGGTCGACTACTTCGACGCCCGCGAGGACGAGAAGGAACTGTTCTCTAAGATCGACTACGAGCGCTACGACGTGCTTGCCGTCGAGACCAAGCCGGAGGATCATCCGGAGATCTCCTACTATGTGTTCGAGAACATGACGCCGGAAACGATGGGCCATCTGATGGTCTATTACCGCCGCTGGAAGGATACCAAGGATCAGGTCATCACCACCTATGCGCTGCGCAAGCACAAGAACTCCAAGGAGATCCCGTATGAGGAGTGCAAAAAGACGGTGCTTGAAGATCTGAAGATCATGAAAAACCCGGCGAGTAACGTCGTCAACGAGTGGAGCGTCTACTATTTCCCGCATGTCTTCTCGAAGGACTACGCGGCGGGCTGGTACGACAAGGTCGAGGCGATGCAGGACAAGTACGATACGTTCTATGCCGGCGAGATCATGAGCTTCGGCGACATGGACGAGACCGCGGAATACTCCCGCGAGCTCATCGAACGGTTCTTCTGAGAAACGGAATCCGGAGGGAGCGCATGCCGCTCCCTCATCTTTGCATAAGGAGAATGCTATGAAATGGTACAAGGACCACTATGACGTCATCGTGATCGGCGGCGCGCTGGCGGGGCTTTCGTCCGCGCTGATGCTGGCCGAAAAGGGCAAGGACGTGCTGGTGCTCGAACGCCACAACCTGCCCGGCGGCATTGCGACGAGCTTTGTGCGCGGCGGGATCGAGATCGAAGCCGCGCTGCACGAGATGATGAGCATCGGACCGGAGGGCAACCGCTTAAAGGTCGGCAAGTTTTTAGAGGACATGGGCGTGCACGTCGACTGGCTCAAGGTGCCGGAGGCGTACCACGCGTCGCTGCCCGGCCTTGAGGTGACGCTGCATCCGGGGCTGGAGACGTTCGCAAGGGAGGTCGACGCCGAGGTTCCCGGCACATACGACAAGGTGCTGCGGCTGCTGAATCTCTGCACGACCGTGTTCGACTCGGTCAACGAGCTTTCGATCCACCCGATGAGCAAGCTCAAGATGCTTCTGAAGCATGAAGCCTTCGTCAAGACCGCGGGCTACTCCACGCAGGAGGTCATCGACACGTTCGATCTGCCGCAGAAGGCGCAGGACCTTTTGGCGCCGTACTGGATCTACGTCGGCACCGGATTTCAGACGCTGCCGTTTACGATCTTCTCGGTGCTGATGGCGGACTACATCGGCTACGGCTCGTACATCCCGCACAAGTTCAGCCACGAGATGAGTCTCAAGATGGCGGAGCGCGCCGAGGCGATGGGCGTGCAGATCGAATACCGCCAGCACGTCGAAAAGATCCTTGTGAAGGATGGAAAGGTTTACGGCGTACGCACGGCGCGCGGCGACGAGATCCACGCGGATTACGTCATCTCGGCGGCGTACCCGAACAAGGTCTACACCTCGATGATCGAGCCGATAACCGAGGTCCCCGAAAAGGCGATCAAAATGGTCAACGGACGGCGGTTGAGCCTCACCGCGTTTTCGGTCATCATGATCCTCGACAAGTCCGCCGAGGCGCTCGGCATCCGCGATTACAGCATCTTCCGGGGCGACACGATGGACACCGAGGAACTGTACAAGGACCTTGCGGGGCTCGGACCGTACCGCTATCTCACCTGCATCTGCCATAACCACGGCAATCCCGACGCGACGCCCAAAGGCACCTGTTCGTTCTCGATCACGACGCTGCCGCGCGTGGACGGCTGGAAGACGGTCTCCGCCGACGACTACGACCGTGTCAAGCACGAGGTCGCAAAGCAGATGATCGACGACATGTCGAAGTATCTCGGCGTGAACCTGCTCGATCACATCCTGGAGATCGTGATCGAAACGCCGATGACGATCGCGCACTACACCGGCATGTGGAACGGCTGCATCTACGGCTACGCGCACACGATGGAGGATCACATCGTCGCGCGGCTGCAGACCGCCGAAGAGGAGAAGTTCATCGAAGGCCTGGAGTTCGCCGGCGCGCACCAGATCTCCGGCGACGGCATGGGTCCGGCGGTCACGAACGGCAGAAAGGCCGCGAAGAACGTGCTGGACGATATGAAGAAAAAGGAGGCGGCAAAATGAAGATCAAGGGATTCTTAAAGGACGTCGGCGGCGCATCCCGCGTCACCAAGGCGCGCCTGAACGCATTTTCTTCCGCTTCTGCAATCCCCGAAAAGGTCGATCCGATCGGAGACGTCGCGCGCGAATGGCATCCAGGCACGCTGGACCTTGAAGTCGTCAAGATCAGCGACGCAAGCCCCACGGCAAAGACCGTGCGCTTTCAGAAGGTCGGCGGGGGCAAGCTGCCGCCGTTCTACGCGGGGCAGTTCATTTCGCTCGCGTTCGTACTCGACGGCAAGGTGCTCTGCCGTCCGTACTCGATCTCGTCCGCGCCGTTTGAAGCGCGTCAGGATCCCGGCTTTGTCGAGATCACCGTGCGCCGCAGCAAGGGCGACGGGCTGATCTGCGACTACATCAACAACGATCTGAAAATCGGCGATCGCGTGAAGGGCAGCATGGGCCTCGGCCAGTTCTACTATGAGCCGCTGCGCGACGCAAAGAACCTCGTCGCGCTCGCGGGCGGCATCGGCGTCACGCCGTTCGTCTCGATGGCAAAGGAGATCAAGCACGGCACGATGGACGCGAACCTGACGATCCTGTACGGCTCGGCGGCGTCGAACGACATCATCCTGAAGGACACGCTGGACGCGCTCGAATGCGATCGCGTACACGTCGTACACGTGCTGTCGGGCGACGAGCCCGACTGGAAGGGCGAACGCGGCTTCCTTTCGGCGGAGCTGATCAGGAAGTATACAAAGGGCGACACGACCTATTTCATCTGCGGTCCGCAGGTCATGTACAAGTTCCTGCGCGAGGAGGTCAAAAAACTCGACGCCCCGGCGCGCCGCATCCGGTTCGAGATGTTCGGCCAGACAAAGGACGTCGCGTCGTTCCCCGGCTATCCGGCCGAAAAGAAGGACGAGACCTTCACGCTGACCGTCATGCGCGGCGTCCATAAGGACGAGATTCCGGCAAGGGCGAACGAATCGCTGGTCGTCGCGTGCGAACGCGCGGGCATCGTGCTGCTGACCGACTGCCGCAGCGGCGAATGCGGCTTCTGCCGGACGAAGGTGCTGAAGGGCGAATACTTCGTCAGCCCGGAGGGCGACGGCCGCCGCGCCGCTGACAGGGACTTCAACTACGTACACGCCTGCGCGACGTTCCCGCTGTCCGATATGACGATCAAGATCCCGATCGAGTAAGGAGGAGCCATGGTCAAGGAAGTCAACCCGAAGATCCACGTCAACGAACGGGATTATCCCGTCGACGGGCATCATTGCGACGATCCGGAAAAGGCGAAGCTCATCAAAAAGCTCGCCGTGCTGATCACCGACAACATTCCGAGAAAGCTCCCCGGCGGCATGAAGGAAAATCACATGGATTTCTGGATCCTCGACCGCCTTCTGACGAAGGACGAGATCAGGTTCATGCTGAGCTTCAAAAAGCGCCGCGTGGGTCTGACGACCAAGGAGCTTGCCGAGCGCAACGGCATGAGCGAGGCCGACACGCAGAAGGTCATCGATCATCTGATCTGGATCGGCATCCTCGAACAGAACCGCGACAATGCCGATAGCCACATCCAGTACATGATCCCGAAGTGGGTCGTCGGCTCCGGCGAGTACATGGTCGAGCACAAGACGCTGCCGGACGAGCATCCGGAGGTCGCGACGATGTTCAATCTTGCGCCGCAGGAGCCGCTGGAGCTTGCGGCAAAGCTCGTTCCGCCGGGCGGCGCGGGCATCGGCATGCACGTCATTCCGGTCGAGAAGGCGATTCCGGTCG
>CAKJYC010000050.1 GCA_918244965.1 Clostridiales bacterium
CCCTACATACCACGCTCCTTTTGTCAATGTGAAGTTATGGCTTCATCCCTTTTTTACTACCCGAAATCGTAACTTCACTTTGGCATTCTAACTGTCTTGCGGGTATAGTCTATTATAACACCTGTCCGTTATTTCGTACAGAGCTTTCTTCGTAAAAGATCGAGCGCGTGCAGCACTGCGGTGTGGCGGATGCGGTCGCGGTCGCCGAACAGATGAAGCTGTTTCACGACCGTTTCCTCCCGCGAAGCGAGTGCGACGAACACCGTGCCCTTCGGCTTGTCCGGCTCGCCCGGATCGGGGCCCGCGTAGCCGGTCGTGGACAGGGCGTAATCGGTCTTTGCGGATAGCCTGAGCCCTTCGGCCATTTCACGCGCGCACTCTTCGGAGACCGCGCCGACCGTTTCGAGCGTTTCGCGCCTGACGCCGAGACGGCGCATCTTGGCGTCGTTCGAGTAGGTGACGTCGCCCTCGACGAGATACGCCGAGCTGCCGGGGTAGGTGATGAACGCGTCGGCAAGCTGACCGCCGGTGCAGCTCTCCGCAACGGCGAGCGTGCGGCCCTGTTCGATCAGCATGTGATGGCAGACCTCGGCAAGCTCACGGCCGTGCGTGTCGTACACGACGTCGCCGAGCACGGCTTCGATCGTTTCGAGCATCGGCAGGACCAGCGCTTCGCCCTCGGCCTCGTCTTTACAGCGGGCGGTGACGCGCAGCGTGACCTCGCCGGGCTTTGCATACGGCGCGATCGTCGGGTTCGACTGGTGCTTGAAGAGATCGTCGAGCCGGTAGGCGACGTCCGATTCACCCATGCCGAAGATGCGCACCTCGCGCGAATACAGACGGTGTCCGCTGCGTTTGAGAAGGTAGGGGAGCACATAGTCCGTAAACATGGGCTGCAGCTCTCTCGGCGGTCCGGGCATCAGGATCGCAGCCTTGCCGCCGTCCTCCATGATGCAGCCGGGCGCGGTTCCGTTCGGGTTCGGAAGGATGATCGCGTCGGCGGGGAACATGGCCTGCTTTTTGTTGTTCGGCGCGATCGTGCGGCCCTTGGAGGTGAACCAGGCCTGCAGCTTTTCCCATTCGTCGTCAAACAGCACAAGCTCCTTTCCGAGCGCCGCTGCGACGGTCTCCTTGGTGAGATCGTCGTCGGTCGGTCCGAGCCCGCCGGACAGCAGCACGACGTCCGCACGGCGAAGAGCGGTCCCGACCGCCTCGGCAAGCCGCTGCGGGTTGTCGCCCACGACGATCTGATGATACATATCGACGCCGGACGGCGCAAGTTCCTTCGCGATAAAATGCGCGTTCGTGTTCAGGACCTGGCCCATCAGAAGCTCGGTCCCGACACAGATCAGTTCAGCAATCATGCAGATTCAATACTCCTTTGTTCTTTACGATATACTCGACAGCGGAAACGATCGACAGCACCAGTGCAACGTACACCAGCGCTTCGACCAGATACCAAAGGAACGGGTTCAGATAATCGAACGGGATTTCGTCGTACAGCAGCAGCGCAACCGCGATGATGTCCAAAAACACGGTTTTCCACTTGCCGAGCTTGCCCGCTGCGATCACGACGCCCTTTGCAGCCGCAATCTGCCGTACGCCTGAGATCAGAAATTCGCGCGCGATCACCACGATCGTGATGACGGGGTGCAGCAGGTGCTGCGGATGGTTTGCGTCCTGCGTGCAGGAGAGCATGACCAGCGCGGCGACGATCAGCATCTTGTCGGCGATCGGGTCCATCAGCTTGCCGAAATCGGTCACGAGATTGCGCTTTCTCGCAACCCTGCCGTCGAAGAGGTCGGTGATCGCAGCACCGAGAAACAGCACAGACGCGACCCAGTGGCTGTACGGCGCAAAGGCCGGCCACAGCTTCGGCAGCAGCAGCGCAAGAATGTAGAGCGGGATCAGAAGGATCCGCAAAATCGTCAGCTTGTTTGCAAGATTCATAGGCATTCTCCGATCATGTCATAGGCGTCCGCACCGGTCAGTCGGATGTTCAGGTACTGTCCCGGCTCATGCCGCCAGCTCGGCGCGACGCACACCGTGCCGTCGGCGTCCGGCGCTTCGCGGACCGTCCGGCCGTACGTGCCGTCCATGCCGGTCTCCTCGACCAGCATCAGAAGCTCGCGCCCGATCCAGCGTTCGTTGCGCGCCTTCGAGATCGCCTGCTGCTGCTCCATGAGCGCCGCAAGGCGTGCTTCCTTCACGTCGTCCGGCACCTGATCCGGCATTGTTTCGGCCTTCGTACCCTCCTCCGGAGAGAAGGCGAACGCGCCCACGCGGTCGAACGGATAGTCCCGTAAAAACTGCATGAGCTCGTCAAACTGCGCGTCCGTTTCGCCGGGAAAGCCAACCATCATCGTCGTGCGCAGCGTGAAGTCCGGATAGTGCGCGCGGATGTGGTCGAGCACATGCGCAATGTGCGCCTTGCTGCCGCGCCGGTGCATGCGGCGAAGCAGCTCGTCACTGCAGTGCTGCAGCGGCATATCGAGATAGGGGACCAGCTTTTCGCCCTCCGCAAGCGTGTCTAAAAGCGCGGGCGTCACCGTGTCCGGATAGGTATAGAGCAGACGCACCCATTTAAGGCCGCCGATCCGGTCAAGCTCCTTCAGAAGCGGGATCAGCCGCGGTTCGCCGTACAGATCCTTCCCGTAGCCGGAGGTGTCCTGCGCGATGACCGACAGTTCGCTCACGCCCATATCGGCAAGCGCTTTGGCCTCGTCGATCAGCCGCTCCATCGGCGTGCTGATGAGATCGCCGCGGATCAGCGGGATCGCGCAGTATGCGCAGCGGTTGCTGCAGCCGTCGCCGATGCGAAGATACGCGCGGTACGGCGGCGTCACGAGCAGCCGTTCCGGCACAAGGACGGGGGAGCAGGGGAGGTCCAGCTTTTCGGCGATCAGGCGCGGCAGCTTTTCGTACTCGCGCACACCCAGGAAAATGTCCACCTCCGGCATCTCCTCGCAAAGCTCCTTCCGGTAGCGCTCGGACAGACAGCCGGTCACGACCAGCAGCCTGCACCGGCCGTTCTGCTTGTACTGCGCCATTTCAAAGATCGCGTCGATCGACTCCTCCTTGGCGGGCGTGATGAACCCGCAGGTGTTGACGATCAGGATATCTGCCTCCGACGGCTCGCCGGTAAAGGTGAAGCCCGCGGATTTCAGGTACCCCAGCATCGTCTGCGTATCGACCTGATTCTTCGCGCAGCCGAGCGAAATCACGCCTACCGTCATACGTCGTTATCCTCCGTGAAATCGGATTCGTCCGGCTCGACCGGCTCATCCGCCGCAGGCGCGCCGCCGCCGAATACGCGGTTGAACTCCGCCTGCGTGATCAGCACCTGACGCGGCTTGCTGCCGTCGAACGCCGAGACATATTTCTTCTGTTCCATCATATCGACCAGACGCGCCGCACGCGCATAGCCGACGCGAAGGCGGCGCTGGATCATTGAGATCGACGCCTGGCCGTTTTCCATGACGACGCGGACCGCTTCGCCGAGCAGGTCGTCCTCCTGCTTGCCCTCGCCGAAGACGCCGCCCTGCGCGCCGCCCTTGGCTTCGTCGTTGATCTCGTTCAGCACGTCGTCGGAGAACTTGGTGTCCGTCTTCTTGAAACCGGACATCACGCGCTCGACCTCCTCATCGGAGACGTAGGCGCACTGCAGACGCGTGGGCTTGCCGGCGCCGTTCGGGTGGAACAGCATATCGCCGCGGCCGAGCAGCTTCTCCGCGCCGGTCGCGTCAAGAATGATGCGTGAGTCGATCGCGGAGCTGACCGCGAATGCGCAGCGCGAGGGGATGTTCGCCTTGATGAGGCCGGTGATGATATCGGCGCTCGGACGCTGCGTTGCGACGATCAGGTGGATGCCCGCGGCACGGCCGAGCTGCGCGATACGGCAGATCGAATCCTCGACGTCGTCGGGCGCGACCATCATCAGGTCGGCAAGCTCGTCGATAATGATGACCAGCTTCGGGATCTTCTTCTTCGGGTCGTCCATCAGCGAGTTGTAGCGGGTCAGCTCGCGCGCACCGACCTCGGTGAATTTCTTGTAGCGCATCGTCATCTCGTTGACCGCCCAGCGCAGAGCGCTTGCCGCCTTCTTCGGCTCGGTCACGACCGGGATCAGAAGGTGCGGCAGCGTGCCGAACACACTTAGCTCGACCATCTTCGGGTCGACGAGGATCAGCTGCAGCTCCTGCGGCGAGGATTTATAGATCATCGAGATGATCAGGTCGTTGATGCAGACGGATTTGCCGGAGCCTGTGGAGCCTGCGATCAGCATGTGCGGCATCTTGCCGAGATCGGCCACGATGATCTTGCCCGCGATGTCCTTGCCGAGCGCCATGGTGACGGGGGACTTCGCGTTCAGGAATTCGGGGCTTTCGATGATGTCGCGTAAAAGCACCGTCGCGGCGTCCTTGTTCGGGACCTCAATGCCGACGGCGGCCTTGCCGGGGATCGGCGCCTCAATGCGCACGCGCGGCGCGGCAAGGGCAAGCGCAATGTCGTTACTGAGCGTCGTGATGCGGTTGACGCGCACGCCCGGCGCGGGCTGCAGTTCGTAGCGGGTCACGACGGGACCGACGGAGATGTTGATGACCTTCGCCGAAATATTGAAGCTCGCGAGCGTTTCCTCTAAAAGATGCGCGATCGCGGTCGGATTCTCCGCGCTCTTTGCGAACGTCTCACGCGGCTTGTTCAGACAGTCGATGGACGGCGGCTCGTACGCGGGCGCTGCAGGCGCGGGCGGCACGACCAGAGGGATCTCGTCGCCGTCTGAATCCGCGGACGCGGGCTTCTTTGCGGGCTTTTCCGGCGTCTGCCTGCCGGGCTCCGGCGTATCCGCAAGACCCGAAGCGGCGGGCTTTTTCGCGGGCTTCTTCACCGGCGTGACGGGGATCTGCAGCTCGTCCTCCTCGTCCCCCGAAAGCAGCGCGTCGGTCTTCTTCGGAAGCGGACCGGACTTCGGCATCAGACCGAAATCGACCGGCTGCGGCGTCTGTTGCGGACGCTTGCGGACGGGCGCGGGATCGGGCTCCGGCTCCGGCACGTCAAAAATCTCGTCAAACGGGATCTCCTTCGGCTTTTTACGTTCGGCGGCGGGCTTGCGCTGCGCGGGCGTTTTGCGGACCGGCTGCGGCGTTTCCTCCTCGATCGTGGTAGAGAAGCCCTTCTTCCAGGGCTTTTTCACGGGCTCGCTCGGCTCCTCGTCGGGTTCCTCGGTCAGCGACTGTTCATGCTCGGCGAGCTTCTCCTTGACCCGGCTTCCGAACGCGTCGGTATACGCCTTGATCGAGATGCCCGTGCAAAGCAGCACGGAAATCAAAAATCCCGCGATGATAAAGACCCAGCAGAGCAGTTTTCCGCCGATCACCCAGAGCAGCGTCGGCAGGATCATGCCGAGTACGCCGCCGCCGAGGGAATGATTGCCCTCGACCCATGCCTTGCCGAACTGACCGAAAAACTGTTTCACATAATCGGCAAAGCCCATGCCCGCCGCGCCGAATTGCTTGAGTTCCAAAAGCTCTCTGCTGGTCCACATGTGGATCGCACAGAGCACGAACCAGATCGCAAGCAGACCGGTAAGCAGCGTGCCGCGGGCGGGCTTTTTGCGGCCGCCGATGATCAGATAGAAGCCGATGAGAATGAACAGCACCGGCACGGCATAGGCAAAGCAACCGTGCATGCCGAGCAGGTATCCGGAAATGATGCGGCCGAGCCAGTCGTCCGATCCGCTGTACAGATAGACGGCGAACAGCGCGCCGAGCGCGATCAGGATGATGCCGATGATCTCGATCACGGCGTGCGGCGCTTTTTTCTGCGGCGCCTGCTTTTTCGATGCCGCGGGCTTCGGTGCCGCCGGCTTCGACGCGTTCGGTTTCGACGCTGCCGCTGAGGCCTTGGCCGGCGCTTTCTTTTTATTTGAAGATGTATTTGCCATGGATGATCCTCCGATAAACCATTATCAATCAATTATAGTATACTCCCAAATCACCTGCCGCGCAAGCATTATTCTCACAGCGCTTGCGGCAGGCGCGAAAACATGGTACACTGTGTAAAACGACCGGAGGGAACAGGAATGCCGCCGAAGCTTCTGATATGGGACTGGAACGGAACGATCATCGACGATACACAGCTGTGCATCGCGCTCGAAAACGAGCTTCTGCGCGAGCGCGGCATGCCGGAGATCACACGGGAGTGGTACCTGGACAACTTCTCGTTTCCGGTCCGCGCCTTTTATGACCGGCTGGGCTATACCTTTGAAACCGAGCGGTATGAAACGGTTTGCGAGCAGTTTTTGCGGCGTTACGACGAACGCTACGCCGCATGCCCGCTGCGAAAGGGCGTCGTTTCGTTGCTGGAGCAGGCGAAAGAACGCGGGATAGCGCAGACGCTGCTGTCGGTCACGCCGCAGGACGATCTCATTGCGCAGGCGAACCGGTTCGGCGTCGCAAAGTATTTTGCGGAGATCCTCGGTCAGGCCGACAGTCTCTGCCGCTCAAAGACAGAGCGTGCAAGGGCGTATATGGCGCACAACGGCGTCGATCCGGGCGATGCTCTGTTTATCGGCGATACCGATCACGACGCCGAGACCGCAAGGGCCGTCGGCTGCCGGTGCGCCTTGCTGCTGAACGGGCGGCAGTCGCGCAGGGTACTCGAAGCGTGCGGCGCGCCGGTCTATGCGGACTGCGAAGCGCTGCAAAAGGCGCTGTTTGACTGATATGGCGGATTCTTTTTTTCAACGTGTATATGCGGCCGTCGCACGGATCCCGTACGGAACGGTCGTCTCCTACGGCGACATCGCCCGCGCGATCGGCGCGCCGGGGAAGGCGCGGTATGTGGGCTATGCCATGCGGCACTGTCCGGACGGCCTGCCGTGGCATCGCGTCGTGCGCGCCGACGGTTCGATTGCGGGCGGGGCGTTCGCACCGCTGCGCGAGACGCTTTTGCGGCGGGAGGGCGTCCCGTTTCTTGCGGACGGACGCGCGGATCTTTGGCGCTGCCGCGCCGCGTTGCCGCCGATTGATCCGGAACATGCGGACAAATCGTGAAAACAATGCAAACTGCATTGCAACCGGCGTACAGTTGTGGTATGATACCTGCATTGCAATCAAAGGAAGAATTGTATGAAATATACGGACATCGGCGGACAGGCCGTCATCGAAGGCGTCATGATGCGTTCCGAAAAGGGAACGGCGCTTGTCGTGCGACGCGGGGACGGCTCGCTCGCAAAGGAGTTTCACCGGACAAAAACCAGATATAAAAAAGGCTCGTTCCCGACGTGGCCGGTCGTGCGCGGCGTCTATGCGTTCGTCAAGGCGCTGTCCGACGGCATGACGATCACGACGCGCGCCGCCGAAATGCTCGGCGAGGAAGAGGAGGAGCCTTCGAAGTTTGAGAAATGGCTCGCAAAGCGGTTCAATAAATCCGCGATGGACGTCGTGAAATGGGTCGCGATCGTGCTGGCCGTCATCATGGCGATCGGGCTGTTCTTCCTGCTGCCGATCGGCGCAGTCTCCCTTCTGGAGCTGATCTTCGGCAAGATCGGCGCGGTGTGGAGCGCGGTCGTGCAGGGCGTCGTGCGGCTTGCCGTGTTCCTGCTCTATATCTGGGGCATTTCCAAGATCAAGGACATCAGGCGCGTTTTCATGTACCACGGCGCGGAGCACAAAACGATCGCGTGCTATGAGGCGGAGCTTCCGATGACGCCGGAGAACGCTGCAAAGTGCACACGTCTGCATCCGCGCTGCGGAACGAACTATCTGTTCCTGACAATGGCGGTGTCGATCGTCGTGACGACCGCCGTATCCGCGCTGTGCACGCTGATCCCCGGCTTTACCGCATGGCACGACGCAAGCGGCGCGAACCGTCTGCTGTTTCGCCTTGCGCGCATCGTGCTGATCCCGCTGATTGCGGGCGTATCGTACGAGGTTCTGAAGGCAGCGGCAAAGCATGAAAACCTCGTCTGCCGCATTGCGCGCGCACCGGGACTCTGGCTTCAGCATCTGACGACCAAGGAACCGACGCTCGACATGCTTGAGGTGGCGATCGCGTCGTTCGAGATGGCGCTGCACCCGCCGAAGCAGGACATCGTCTTTGACGAAAAGGCGGCGAAGAAATCTGCGCCCGAACCGCAGCCGGAAGCATCGGAACCGCAGCCGGATCAGCCGGAGGCATCCGAACCGCAGCCGGAGCCGGAAAAGGAAGCGGACGCATGACCGTCCGGGAAGCCGAGACAGCGATCGCGGCGCGCCTTTTGCCTGTCGCGGGCGAAGACGCGCGGCTTGAAGCGCGTTTTTTGCTGAAAAGCCGCGGTCTTTCTGTACCGTTCGATACCGTGTCCGGTGCGGATATCGACGCGTTGAACGCGCTGATCGAGCGACGGCTTTCGGGCGAGCCTTTGCAGTATGTGCTCGGCGAATGGGAATTCTACGGCCTGCCGTTCTATGTGGACCGGCGCGTGCTGATCCCGCGGCCCGACACGGAGGTGCTGGCCGAAACGGCGCTGAAGCTGCTGCGCGGCGAGCGGCGAGATGTGCTCGACCTCTGCTGCGGCAGCGGGTGCATCGGGATCGCGCTTGCCAAATACGGCGGCGCGAACGTGACGGCGGCGGATCTCAGCGCGGACGCGCTTTCGATAACCGAACGCAATGCGAAGCGCAACGGCGTGATCGTAAAAACCGTGCAGAGCGATCTGTTTGACGGGATCGCGGGCACGTTCGATCTGATCGTGTCGAACCCGCCGTATCTGTCGGCTTCGGAGATGGACGAGCGGGACAAAAGCCTTTGCTTCGAGCCTGCGCTCGCATTGTACGGCGGCGCGGACGGACTGGATTTTTACAGAAGGATCGCGAAGGCGTACCGGCGGTTTCTGAATCCCGGAGGGACGCTCCTTTTAGAGATCGGATATACGCAGGCGGACGCGGTTTCCGCGCTGTATGATGACAGTATCTGCATAGAGGATTACGGCGGACGGCCGCGCGTGATCATGGTGGAATCGGATGATCGACAAGCTGAAAAAATGTAAAGAACGGTATGACGCACTGACCGAGGCGCTGTCAAAGCCCGACGCGACAAACGACCGCGAGGCGTACACGGCGCTTTCGCGCGAGCATGCCGAGCTTTCCGGGATTGTGGCGGCTTTTGATCGCTATACGGCGACGCAGCGCGAGCGTGACGACTGCCTTGCGCTGCTGTCCGAGCATCCCGATCCCGATATGAAGACGCTTGCGGAGGAGGAGCTCCTTTCGCTCGAATCGTCGCTGTCCGAACAGGAGGCGGCGCTTCGTTCGCTGCTGCTGCCGAAGGACGAAAACGACGACCGCGGCATCATCCTGGAGATCCGCGCAGGCACGGGCGGCGACGAGGCGTCGCTGTTCGGCGCGGATCTTCTGCGCATGTATCTGCGCTACGCGGAGCGGCACGGCTACAAGACGGAAACGCTGTCCGAAAACCTGACGGAGCTCGGCGGGGTCAAGGAGATCGTGCTGTCCGTTTCGGGAAAGCGCGGCGCGTACGCGCGGCTCAAGTTTGAGGGCGGCGTGCACCGCGTGCAGCGCGTGCCGGAGACCGAATCGCAGGGCCGCATCCACACGAGCGCGGCGACGGTCGCGGTCATGCCGGAGGTCGACGATATCCGCATCGAGATCAAGGACTCCGACCTGCGCATCGACACATACCGGTCAAGCGGCGCTGGCGGACAGCACGTCAACAAGACGTCGTCCGCGATCCGCATCACGCATCTGCCGACCGGCATCGTGGTCGCGTGCCAGAACGAGCGGAGCCAGCTGCAGAACAAGGAGCAGGCCATGCGGCTTCTGAAGAGCAAGCTGTATGAGCATTTCGCCTCGCAGCAGCATGCCGAGCTTGCGGATCAGAAGCGCAGCATGGTCGGAAGCGGCGACAGAAGCGAGCGCATCCGCACCTACAATTTCCCGCAGAGCCGCGTCACCGATCACCGGATCGGGCTGACGCTGTATAAGCTCGAATCGTTTTTGGACGGCGATATGGACGAAATGATCGACGCGCTGACCGTGGCCGAGCGCGCGACAAAGCTATCCGGGGAGGCGGACGCATGAAGACGGAAGTGATCAGTACGGTCATTCGCGAGGACGCCGGCACGCAGATGGGAGCCGAGATCATCCAGAACGGCGGGCTTGTCGCGTTTCCGACGGAAACGGTGTACGGCCTCGGCGCAAACGGCATGGACGGCGAGGCGGTCAACCGCATCTTTGAGGCGAAGGGCCGTCCGAACGACAATCCCCTGATCCTGCACGTTGCGAAAAAGAGCGACGTGAAAAAGCTCTGGGCGCATGTGCCGAAGCTCGCGGAGCAGCTGATGAACACGTTCTGGCCGGGTCCCTTGACGCTGATCTTCACAAAGGCGGACGAGGTCCCGTACGAGGTCACCGCGGGGCTTGAGACGGTTGCGATCCGCATGCCGTCCGACAGGACCGCAAGGCTTTTGATCCAGAAGGCGGGCGTGCCGATCGCCGCGCCGAGCGCGAACCGGTCGGGCCGACCGAGCCCGACGACGGCGCAGCATGTGCTGGAGGACATGGACGGGCGGATCCCGCTGATCCTGGACGGCGGACCGTGCCGCTACGGCGTGGAGTCCACGGTGTTGTCCCTTCTGGGAGAGCTGACGATCCTGCGGCCCGGCGCCGTCACGCGCGAGATGCTGGAAGCGGTCATCGGTCCGGTGCGCCTTGCGCCGAGCATCCTGAGTCCGCTCGGCGAGCGCGAGGTCGCCGCGTCGCCCGGCATGAAGTACAAGCACTATGCGCCGGACGCCGAGGTGCACGTCGTCGAGGGTGAGCCGAAGCCCGTCTCCAAGCGCATCCGCGCACTGTATTATGCACAGGAGGCGGAGGGGAAGACCGTCGCGATCCTCGGCACCGAGCAGACGATGGCAAGCTACCGCAACCTGAACGCGTATTCGCTCGGCGACCGCGACGATCCGGAAACCCTGTGCGCAAACCTGTTCCGGCTTCTGCGCGACGTCGGCGCGCACTGTGACGTGATCTTGGCGGAGGGTGTCGATACGGCTCGAACGGGGCTTGCGTTTATGAACCGCCTCTTGCGAGCGGCGGGCTTTTCGCACGAATACACGGAATAGCATACGGTATTTTTGAATTTTCCTCTGTACAAACAGGGGAAAATTTGTTATACTGAATCATCATAGCCGGAGGAAAATGCGTATGAAGATTTCGATCGGATCCGATCACGGCGGCTTCGCCCTGAAGGAAGCACTGAAGGAGCATCTTCTTTCTCTGGGACATGAAGTCATCGACTGCGGATGCTTCGGCACCGTCAGCGTCGATTATCCGGCGTTCGGATTCGCCGTGGCCGAGATGGTACGCGACGGCCTCACAGACCGCGGCATCGTCGTCTGTACGACCGGCATCGGCATGTCCATTTCGGCAAACAAGGTCCGCGGGATCCGCTGCGCGCTGTGCAGCGATCTTCTGTCCGCGGAGCTCACCAGAAAACACAACGATTCAAACGTATTGGCATTGGGAGCGGGGATCATTCCGCTCTCTTTGGCGTTGGAAATCACCGACGTGTGGCTTTCGACCGAGTTCGAGGGCGGACGCCATGCAAGAAGAATTCAGGCCATCACCGATTATGAGACGGGAAAGGAGCAGGCATGAAAGTAACCGTTATCGACCATCCTCTTGTGCAGCATAAGCTGTCACTGCTGCGCGACAAGAACACCAACAACAAACAGTTCCGCGAGCTCGTCGGCGAGCTTGCCATGCTCATGTGCTACGAGGTCACGCGCGATCTGCCGCTCGTGGAAACGGAGATCGAAACGCCGATCTGCAAGAGCACGTTCAAAGTCCTCGCAAATGAGAAGATCGCGATCGTCCCGATCCTTCGCGCGGGGCTCGGCATGGCGGACGGCATGATGAGCATGATCCCCAGCGCAAAGATGGGACACATCGGCATGTACCGCAACCCCGACACGCTGAAGCCGACAAGCTACTACTGCAAGCTGCCGGACGACATCGAGCAGCGCGACGCGATCCTGGTCGATCCGATGCTGGCGACCGGCAATTCCGCGATCGAGGGCATCCGCGTGCTGAAGGAGGGCGGCGCAAAGAGCATCCGTCTCGTCAATCTGCTGGCCGCGCCGGAGGGCATCGAGGCCGTCGGCAAGGCGTACGACGACGTCGATCTCTACGTTGCCTGCATTGATCAGAAGCTGAACGAGCATGGCTACATTGTCCCCGGCCTCGGCGACGCGGGCGATCGCCTGTTCGGGACCAAATAATCCTCCGGGAGAGGGAAAGACTATGACAAGTATTATGGAACGGATCGCGGAAGCGGAATCCCGTGCCGACGCGATCATCGAGGAGGCCAACCGCACGGCGAGAGAGCATGTCGCAAACGCGAGGATCGCGGCGGACGAGGCGATCGCGGCTGCGGACGAAACGGAACGCGCGGCGACCGCCGAAGCGATGAAGCAGGCGCAGATCGACGGTGAAGCGCTTGCGGCCTGCGTCACAAAGGAAGCCGAAGCCGGCACCGAAGCGCTGATCCGGGAAGCAGAACAGCATGTCCCGGAGGCGATCGCATATCTGATGGAAAGGATTGAAGCAACGGTATGATCGTAGCGATGAAGCGCCTGTCGCTGGTTGCGCTGAAATCGGATCAGGACGCGCTCCTTGATGCGCTGCAGAAGGCGGGAACGGTCGAGATCATTCGTCTGTCCGACGGCGATGCGCCGGACGGAGAGGCGGATGAAATCAACGCGCGCATCCAAAGACTTTCCGAGTCGATCGGCGCGGTCAAGCCTTACGCGAAAAAAGCGGGCTTTCTGAGTCCGCAGAAGCGCGAGATGACGCTTTCCGGCATGCGCGAATACGTGCCGGAGGCCGAAAAGACGACCGGCGAGATCGAGGAACTGCTGCACACACAGACGCGTCTGCTTGCGGAGCGCGAGAAGGCGGCGGCGACGCGCGTTTCTCTGGAGCCGTGGACCGGTCTTTGCGTACCGATGGACGCCGTGAAGAACACGTCGCGCGTACATTATTTCGTCGGGCTCTGCGCGTCGAAGGACGTGCCTCGCCTTCAGGAGCAGGACTATATCGAGGCCGAGCTTCTGAGCGAGGGCGCGACGGTCCCGGCGATCCTTGCCTGCCGCGCGGACGATATGCGCGCCGTACAGGCGTTCTTAAAGACGATCGACTGGCAGGATTACGTGTTCCCGAAGATGGACGGGACCCCGCGTGAGGCGATCGAAGCGCTCGACCGCCGGATCGCGGAGATCGACCGCGAATACGCCGATGCGCAGAAACAGCTCGAAACGCACGGCGGCGAGATCGAAACGCTGCAGAACGCGCTCGACGCCGAGACGATCGACGCCGACCGGCTGCGCGCGCGCGGCGATCTTTCCTACACAGCCTACGCGTTCGTGCTCGAAGGCTGGGTGCGTTCGGACGAGGTCGAAAAGACGGAGGAGACGGTCCGTTCCGTCACCGACGCGTACAGCTTTGAAACGCGCGACCCGATCGAAGGCGAGGAGCCGCCGTCGGTCGTTAAGAACAACAAATTCGTTACCCCGTTCGAGGAGGTCCAGACGCTGTATTCGCGTCCGACCTACGGCACGATCGACGGCACGCCGTACATGACGCCGTTCTATATCCTGCTGTTCGGTCTGATGCTTTCGGACACCGGCTACGGCATCCTGCTGATGCTCGGCTCGTGGCTCTACATCAAAAAGAAAAAGCCGACCGGCATGAGCGCGGGCATCTCCCGCGTGCTGTTCTGGGGCGGGCTTTCCACGATCGTCTGGGGCGTGCTGACCGGCTCGTTCTTCGGCATCACGCGTTCGCCCGCGTCCGGCGGCGTCTTTGACGTCATTGCGGGCTTCTTCGACAGGCTCGGCATCTTCCCTGCGTGGATCGACCCGATGCAGAATTCCATGGCGATGCTCGGCCTTTGCTTCGGCCTCGGCGTCCTGCACATCGTCGCGGGCTATCTTGTCGGCGCGATCGACCGGTTCTCAAAGGGCGACTGGAAGAGCGCGATCTTCGATCAGATCTCATGGGTGCTGATCACGCTCGGCCTTGTCATCGGATTCCTTCCGGCGATCACCGGCATGGCGGGTACGCCGATCAATCTGCCGCAGACGGTCACCATGCCCGCGCTGATCGCAGCAGCGGTCGGCGCCGCGATGGTCCTGCTGTTCAAGGGCCGTGAAAAGAAGAATCCCTTCAAGCGGCTGACGAGCGGCCTCGGCGGGCTGTACGGCATCACCGGCGTGCTCTCCGACATCCTGTCCTACGCGCGACTGTTCGCGCTCGGCATTGCGACCGGTGTCATCGGGCAGGTGTTCAACATGCTCGCCAACATGCTGACGGGCTCCTCGAACATCGTCATGCGCATCGTCGGCGCCGTCATGTGTATCGTGCTCGTCATTGCGCTGCATACGTTCAACGTCGCGATCAACGCGCTCGGCGCGTTCGTTCACTGCGCGAGACTGCAGTATGTCGAGTTCTACGGCAAATTCTACGAATCCGGCGGAAAGGAATTCCGGCCGCTTTCATATAACACCAAACACGTTCAGGTCACCAAAGAACAAATCTAATCAGGCAAAGGAGAAACAAACAACATGAATTGGGGTGCAATCTGGGCCACCGCAGGTGCGGTCATTGCAGCATTATTGGCAGGTATCGGTTCCGCGATCGGCGTCGGTATCACGGGTCAGGCGTCCGCGGGCGTCGTTTCCGAGAATCCGGATCTTTCCGGTAAGTGCCTGCTTCTGCAGCTTCTTCCGGGTACGCAGGGCATCTACGGCCTTCTGATCGCGGTCGTTATCGCGCTGCAGTCCGGTCTGATGAGCGGCGACGTTTCTGCGCTGACCACAACGCTCGGCGTCCGCTATCTGCTGGCAGGTCTTCCCATTGCGTTCGGCGGTCTGCTGTCCGCGATCTATCAGGGCAAGGTTGCCGTCGCAGGCATCAACATGGTTGCGAAGAAGCCCACCGAGAGCGGCAAGGGCATGGTCATGGCGATCATGGTCGAGACCTACGCGGTTCTGTCCCTGCTCATTTCCTTCCTGCTCGTCATCGGCATCAAGTAAGAAACGAGGCACGGTATGGGAAACGAGAGTGCAGTCAACCTCATTGACAGGATCCTTGCGGACGCGAATGCCGCGGCCCAAAAGGCGCTTGCCGATGCAGAGGCGTCCTGCAACGACATCCGTGAATCGAACGCCGCGCTGATCGCGAGAAAGGCCGAGCAGGCCGAGCGCGAGCGCGCGCAGAGAAGCAGCGTCATCGTGAACGGCTGCCGTACGCGCGCCGAACTGGACGGCCGCAAGGAGACGCTTCGCGCAAAGCGCACGCTCATCGACGGCGTGTTTGACGAGGCGTACGCAAACCTTCTGAAGCTCCCGGTACAGAAGCGCAGCGCGCTGTTCCTGTCGATCCTTCAAAAGGAAGCGCAGGCAAACGATACCGTCGCGCCCGCAAAGGCGGACCGTGAGACGCTCCGCGCCGTCGTCGGCAGACTGCCGTTTTCTGTGAAGCTGTCCGAGAAGGACGCGGACGCGGAAGCGGGCTTCGTGCTGTACGGCAGCGGCTATGAGAAGGATTGCTCGATGAAGGCGATCCTGCGGGAGCTTCGCGACGCGGAGGAAACGAACGTCGCCGGGATTCTGTTTCGGTAAGAGAGGAGAAGGCTATGCCGCAACCGAGTTACGCATACGCATGCGCAAGGCTGTCCGCGCTGCATAAGCGGCTTCTTGAGCCGCAGACGATCCAGCGCATGCTCGACGGCTCCGCTTCGGATGCGATGCGCGCGCTGTCCGACGTCCGCTACGGCAATCTGTCCGATGCGGCGGAGGCGGACGTTGAGCTTTTGATCGAGCGTGAAATGGCGGACGCCATGCAGGAGGTCAGGGAGCTGTCTCCGAAGCCGCAGATCACCGATCTGTTCCTTCTGCGCGCCGACGTGCAGAACCTGAAGGTGCTTCTGAAGGCACGGCTTCTGAATCAGACCGATATCGCGTTTACGCCCGGCGGACTCTATGACCGCGAGACGCTTTCCGCCATGGTCAAGGAACGGGAATACGACGCGCTGCCGGACACGATCCGCGCCGCGCTCGAAACGCTCGAAAAACGGCTGGAGCTGCATGCGGAGCCGCGGGCGATCTCCGTCGCGCTGGACCGCGCGTACCTTGCGTATGCGCTGGAGCAGTCCGGGAAGGAGCCGGTGTTCTCGCAGTATTTCCGTGCGGAAGCCGACTTTGACAACGTGCTGACGTTTTTGCGGCTTCGCGCGATGGGCGCTTCGATCGAAACGCTCGACGAGGTCATTCTGCCGGAGGCGGGCGTCAAATACCGCGATCTGTACAACGCCTACGAGCTGTCGTTCGAGTCGCTGAACCGCGTGCTCGGCGAAAGCGTTTGTCAGGAAGCGCTGCTTGCAGGCTTGAACGCCATGCAGCGCACAGGCAGCATTTCCGAGGTCGAGAAGGCGCGCGAGAACTATCTGGTCTCGCTGCTTTCGTCGCATAAATACGAAAGCGAAACGATCTATCCGATCGTGGGCTATTATCTTGCGAAGGAGCGCGAGGGCAGGGCGGTCCGTCTCATCGTGACGGGCAAGCGCAACGGCATCCCTGACGGCGTGCTTCGCGAAAGGCTGGTGAAGCTGTATGGCGAACGGTAAGTGTGCGGTCATCGGCGACCGCGATTCCGTCCTGCTGTTCAAGGCTGTCGGGATCGAGGTCTACGACGTGACGGACGGAGAGCAGGCGAATAAGGTCCTGCACCGACTGGCGCGGACCGGCTATGCGGCCGTGTATGTGACCGAGACGTATTATCCCGCGTGCGACGAGACGATCCGCGAGTTTGCGGGTGAGCCGTATCCGGCGATCATCCCGATCCCGGACGCGTCCGGCACGCAGGGGATCGGCATGCGCGCGATCCGGGAGAACGTCGAGAAGGCGGTCGGTTTGGATATTTTGAGCAATTCATAACAGGAGAAAGAGTATGCAAGGTACTATCGTAAAGGTTTCGGGGCCGTTGATCGTGGCGAGCGGCATGGCGGACGTCCAGATGTTCGACGTCGTCCGCGTGTCCGACAAACATCTGATCGGCGAAGTCATCGAATTGCGCGAGGATAAGGCGTCCATTCAGGTTTACGAGGAGACGGGCGGCATCGGCCCCGGCGAACCGGTCGTATCGACGGGCGCGCCGCTTTCGGTCGAGCTTGCGCCGGGTCTCATCGAATCCATCTACGACGGCATCCAGCGACCGCTGAACAAGATCCGCGAGCAGGCGGGCGACCGCATCACGCGCGGCATCACCGTCGATTCGCTCGACCACGAGAAGCTCTGGAGCTTCGTCCCGGTCGCCAAGGTCGGCGACGAGCTCACGGCAGGAGACGTGCTCGGCACCGTGCAGGAGACCGAAGCGGTCCTCCACAAGGTCATGGTCCCGCCGAATGTGTCCGGAAAGCTGACGTGGATCTTTGAGGGCGAAGCGAATATCGTCACCCCGATCGCTAAGCTCGAAAAGAACGGCAAGGAGATCGCGCTGCCGATGCTGCAGAAGTGGCCGGTCCGCCGCGGTCGTCCCTATGCCGAAAAGCTGGCGCCCAACGAGCCGATGGTCACCGGTCAGCGCGTCATCGACACGCTGTTCCCGGTCGCAAAGGGCGGCGTCGCGGCCGTTCCCGGCCCGTTCGGCAGCGGCAAGACGGTCGTGCAGCACCAGCTCGCAAAATGGGCGGACGCGGACATCATCGTTTACGTC
>CAKJYC010000051.1 GCA_918244965.1 Clostridiales bacterium
ACTCGCCGTTCGTCAGCGGCAGTACAACAATTTCCCCATGCGACCCCTACTTTGGCACTCGCCTAAGGACACGCTCTTTTCATTCCCTCACTTTGTCACATATCATTGACAAACCTACAGTCGCAGGAACGCAAGAAAAAAAGCGCCGCATGGGCGCTCATTGATCCTTTTGTTCCAGCGCAAGAAGCGCTGTTTTCTTTTCAAGCCCTCCGGCAAAGCCGACGGGGCGGCCATCCCTGCCGATCACGCGGTGACATGGAACGAACAGCAGCAGCGGGTTACGGTGCAGGGCGGAGCCGATCGCGCGGGCGTGGCGCGGGGTCAGGCCCATCGAAACGGCAAGGTCGGAATAGGAGACCGTTTTGCCGCAGGGAATCCCTGCGATCGCTTCCCACACCGCCTGTTGAAACGGCGTGCCCTGCGGCGCAAGCGGCGGGACCGGGCCCGGATCGCGGCCCGCAAAATACCGGTCGAGCCATGCGCACGCCTCCAGCAGCACCGGTGAGGCCGGCTCGCACGCGGGCGCATCGGCAAACGATGCGGAAACGAGCGCTCCGTTTTGTTCCGTGACGCGAATGCCGCCCAGCGGCGAGCGATACACAAACGCGTTATTCAAAGCGGTTGGCCTCGCCGGGCGTCGGGAATTCGGTCACGGCAAAGCCGCCCGTGTCCGTACGGGCGTAGGCCGTGTCCGTTTCCAGCGGGGGAACCGTGACTTCGTCCGCCTCGACCTTCTTCGGCGTCACCAAAAACAGCACCTCGCCCGACGCGGACAGATTGAAGCCGGTACAGAACGGATCGTTGTCGCTTTGCTCCGTGCCGCCGGTGCAGTACAGCACGAGGTATTCCCCCGGTCCGAGGGTCGTGCCGTCCGGGAAGCGGTAGCGGAACGCATGATGCTTGACGTCGTTGGTAAAGCCGTAGCCGGACAGGTCGATCGCCTTGTCGTTCAGGTTATAGATCTCGATCCAGTCCACCGCGCCGTACGGATCGAGCTTCGTCCCGTGATTGGAGGTCATAACCTCCGAGAACACGGGCTGTCCGGACGCCTTCGGCAGCAGCAGCGCAATGACGAGAAGGGCCGCTGCCAGTACGATCACCGCGGCAACCAAAAGCAGCGCGCGGCCGCGCGTGAAACCGATCCTTTCCTTTTGGAATTCATGCTCCAGTGAGAGCTCTTCCGATAATACTTCCGAATTGTTATCCATATTGACAGTATACACGAAAAAAACAGTTTTCACAAGCAAAAATCTATGGTATACTATAGATTTGGAAAGGCGGTGCGCATATGCAGAAATACTTATTGTCGCTGGATCAGGGCACGACGAGCTCGCGCGCGATCCTGTTCGATCTCAAGGGGACCATCGTCACCTCCGCGCAGTTCGAGTTCACACAGCATTATCCGATGCCGGGCTATGTGGAGCACGACGCGAACGAGATTCTGAAAACCGAATTGGATGCCGTGCGCGAGGTGCTGAAGAAGGCCAACGTACAAAAGGGCGAGGTCGCCGCGATCGGCGTTACAAACCAACGCGAAACGACGATCGTCTGGGAAAAGGCGACCGGCAAGCCCGTGCATCCGGCGATCGTCTGGCAATGCCGCCGCACCGCGCCGCTGTGCGAGCAGCTGATCCGCGAGGGCATGCGCGATTACATTGCGCAGTCGACAGGCCTTTTGATCGACGCGTACTTTTCCGCGACGAAACTCCGCTACATCCTCGACGCCGTTCCGAACGGCCAGATGCTGGCCGAGGCGGGAAACCTTTTGTTCGGCACCGTCGACACGTGGCTCATCTGGAATCTGACCGGCGCGCACGTCACCGATTACAGCAACGCATCGCGCACGATGCTCTACAACATCCATACGCTCGCCTATGATCCCGTGATCCTGCACCGGCTCAACATCCCCGCGTGCATTCTGCCCGAGGTGCTTCCCTCCGCGCATGTCTACGGCTATGTGCGGGACGGCATTGAAGGCCTCGAATCGCTGGCGGGCGTACCGGTTTCCGGCGATGCGGGCGATCAGCAGGCGGCGCTGTTCGGGCAGGCGTGCTTTGAGCCGGGCCAGGCGAAGTGCACCTACGGCACCGGCGGCTTTTTGATGATGCAGACGGGCGAAACGCCGGTCGCAAGCAAGAACCGGCTTCTGACCACGATCGCGTGGGGCGTCGGCGGCAAGGTCCGCTATGCGCTGGAGGGCAGCATCTTCAACGCGGGCAGCTCGATCAAGTGGCTGCGCGACGAGGTCGGGCTGATCTCCTCGGCAAGCGAGATCGACCGGCTGGCCGAATCCGTGCCCGACGCGAACGGCGCGTATTTCGTCTCCGCGTTTACGGGCCTCGGCGCGCCGCATTGGGACATGTACGCGCGCGGCGCGCTGGTCGGCGTGACCCGCGCAACGAACCGTGCGCACATCGCACGCGCGGTGCTGGAGGGCATCGTATATCAGGTGGGCGATCTTGCCCGCACGATGGAGTTTGACAGCGGCAGAAAGTTGGAGGAGCTCAAGGTCGACGGCGGCGCGTCCGTCTCGAACGTGATGATGCAGTTCCAGGCGGACATGCTCGATGTGCCGGTGAACCGGCCGAAGTGCGTCGAATCCACAGCGCTCGGCGCGGCGTACCTCGCTGCGATCGGCGTCGGGCTGTACCGCGACGAGAGCGACGTGCTGCACTACTGGGAGAGCGAACGCATCTTCCATCCCGCCATGAGCGAGGTGGAGCGCGCAACACGCCAGCGCGGCTGGACCAAGGCCGTGGAAAAGGCAAAGAACTGGGAAGATTGATCCGAAGGGAGATAGCAATATGACAATCAAAGAAACAAGACCTTATGTGGACTGGGAAACCATCGGGAACTTCATCGTCGATGCGTTCGTCGCCTACGGCGTGCCGCGCGAGGACGCCGAGATCTGTGCGGACGTTCTGATGGAGAGCGACCGCCGGGGCATCGAGAGCCACGGCGTCAACCGCTTCAAGCCGATCTATCTGGATCGCATCAAGGCGGGCATCTTAAACCCCGTCACCGAGTACGAAGTGCTCAAGGAGACCCCGACGACCGCTGTGGTCGACGGCCATGACGGCATGGGCATGGTCATCTCTAAGCGCGCCATGCAGACCGCGATCGACAAAGCGAAGCAGTACGGCATGGGCATGGTCGCCGTGCGCAATTCGTCGCACTACGGCATCGCGGGCTACTGGACCACGATGGCGACCAAGCAGGGCCTGATCGGCATCACGGGCACGAACGCGCGTCCGTCGATCGCGCCGACCTTCGGCGTCGAGAACATGCTCGGCACGAACCCGCTGACGATCGCGCTGCCGACCGACGAGGACTTCCCGTTCTGCATCGACTGCGCAACGTCCATCACGCAGCGCGGCAAGATCGAATACTATGCCAGAAACGATAAGCCGACGCCCGCAGGCATGGTCATCGGCCGCGACGGCAGCGCGCTGACCGACTCGAAGCAGATCCTGATCGACCTCACCAAAGGCGCAGCGGCGCTGGCCCCGCTCGGCGGCATCGGCGACGAGCTGGCGGGCTACAAGGGCTACGGCTACGCGACGGTCGTGGAGATCCTCTCCGCGGCGCTGCAGGCGGGCAGCTATATGAAGATGCTGACCGGCATGGACGAAAACGGCAACAAGCGCCCGTATCACCTCGGCCACTTCTTCATTGCGATCGACCCCGAAGCGTTCATGGGGCTCGAGACGTTCAAGAAGACCTGCGGCGACATCCTCCGCGCGCTGCGCAATTCCGAGAAGGCCCCCGGCGAGGAGCGCATCTACACCGCGGGCGAGAAGGAATGGCTTGTCTGGCTCGACCGCAAGGACAAGGGCGTTCCCGTGAACGAGGCCGTGCAGAAGGAAATGATCGCCGTCCGCGACGAAAAACACCTGAATTACCACTTCAGCTTCGAGAAATAACCATTCCGGACAACCAAGCGGGACCGCCTCGGCGGTCCTGCTTTTTAAAAAGGCATGCTTCGACGCGATTTTACAACTCTGTGACAACTATTTGACGTTTTGGACGAATTCGGATGATATACCGGTTTTGCAGCGCAGGCGAGGACGCCGAAAACCGCGACAATCCCTTCTGGGAACAGCTGTGCATCGTCGTAAACGCGCTCGACGGCTCGATCGTCAATCCGGACAACGGGCAGCAGGCGCTGCGCAGTGAAGGCGGATTCTCCTCCGGAGAATCTGCATGAACGTGATCGGAGATCACATTTCATTTTGTCCGTCATGGCAAAAACCGGACGGGCTTCTCCATTGCTTTTTTCGACAGAATGTGCTATCATCCGAGGTATGAAACGTATTGTCTTGCTGATTCTTGCCATACTGTTCGTACTCGGCTGCACAAGCCGTCAGACAGGCGCGCCCGAAGCCGTCGCCTCACCTGCCGCGGTCGAAACGCCTGCGCCGGTCGAAACAGCCGTACCGGAGCCGGATGAACCGGTCGTTGTGGTCGTGACGCCCGTTCCGGTCACGCCGGACCCGCTGCCGACGCTGCCGCCGACACCCTCTCCGGAGCCGACGGAGGAGCCGACCCCGACCCCCTCGCCGACGCCGACGCCGGAGCCTACCAAGGACCCGAACCGTCCGATGGTCGCGCTGACGTTTGACGACGGCCCGAACCTGACGCTGACGATCCCGGTGCTGGAGAAGCTGGAGCAGTATCACGTCAAGGCGACCTTCTTCCTGCTCGCCTCCGCGATCAACGACAAATCCGGCCCGATGCTGCAGATGATGATCGACGGCGGCCATGAGATCGGCGTGCACGGATGGAACCATGACAAGATGCCGCAGTTCTCCGCCAGTCAGAACAGGAAACGGCTCGAAAAGGCCGCCGCAGAGATCTCAAGCTGGATCGAAGGCGGCTATACCCCCGTGATTATGCGTCCGCCGGGCGGTAAAAAGGACGGCAAGGTGATCCGCGGCGCAAGAGAGGCCGGCATGGCCGTCATCATGTGGTCCGTTGATACGCTTGACTGGAAGACGCAGAACGTCAAAAAGATCATGGACGTCGTCAAAAAGCAGACGAAGAACGGCGCGATCATCCTCTGCCACGACCACCACAAGCCGACGCTCGACTCGCTCGATGTCATGATCCCCTGGCTTCTGGAGCAGGGCTACGACCTCGTCACGGTGTCCGAGCTTCTGAACAGCATGCCTGAGGGTATGCAGCCCGGCAAGGTCTATTTTCGAAAGACCATTCCGAACAATTGATTGCAAACGGGATCGCACTGCGGTCCCGTTTTTTTTCTTGCAATACGGCTGTATTTGCGGTACAATAAACGAGAGTAAACGAAAGGAGATTCGCTATGGAAGACGAAAGAGATCTTGTCACCTTTACCGATGAGGAAGGCAACGAGTTTGACCTTGAGGTCATTGATTATTTTGAGCACAAGGGCAAGGAGTACGCGGTGCTCGTGGACGCCGAACTGCCCGAGGAACCCGAAGAGGACTTCGAGGTCTGCATCATGGAGATCGTTGTGAACGAGGAAGAGGACCTGGAAGAGTTCGTGCCCGTCCCGGACGACCTTCTGGACGAGCTGTTTGCGATCGCGGAAAAGCGCATGGAGTGCTGGGACTGCGACGCGGACGACTGCGAAGGCTGCGACAAAATCGAAGAATAAGCCGCATGTGCAAACGAGCTTCCCGCGCGGGAAGCTCGTTTTGTTTTACTCGGAGCTGCGGCCGACGACCTGATACATGCGCTCGTCGGAGAGAACGGTCGTGACCGTGAGCGTCTGTTCAAGGATCGAGGCGAGCTCGTCTGCGGGCATCAGGCCCAGCGAAACGTGCATAACGCCGCTGTGATGCGCGTTGATGCGCGCACGGCTCATACCGTGCGCGACGGTCAGCGTGCCGTTCGGGGACAAAAGCCGCGACAGGCGCGTGATCAGGCGCGCAGGATCCGGAAAGTGCGGGAACGCGTTGTACACAACGATGCAATCGAACGTGCGGTCAAACGGCACGGTCTCGACGTCGGCGGTCAGCACGGTCACCCGCGGGTCGTCCGCAAACTTTTCGCGCGCGATTGCTGCCATATTCGGCGAAATATCGACCGCCGTGACGTGTTTCACGCCGCGGGCAAGGTAGTCCGGAATCAGCACACCGGTGCCGCACGCGACGTCAAGCACGGTCTTGCCCGCCGTCACGAAGGCGTTGTCAAGGATCGTGCCGATGATCGTGTCGTCGCGGACCATGTCCGCATCCCATTGCGGCGCAAGCCGGTCGAAAAACGCGATCACGTCCTCTGTCCGAATCATGTCCCTCTCCCCCGTCAGCCGATCAGGCGTTCGCAAAGCGCTTCAAAGTCCGCGCGCGACGAAAGCGCTGCGAAGGAAAACTCCTGCACGTCGCCCTCGTCGCCGTCCCAATAGAGATAGAGCCACGGGCCGTCGTCGCCGGAATCGAGATGCTCCTGCCGCGCGATCACCGTCCCGCCGTCGATGCAGGCAAGGAACGCATTCCACTGCTCCGCCGTGAGCGTGATCGTGCCGGTCACGGTCGCGTCCGCCCCGGTCAGCGGAAAGTGATCGCCTTCGCGCGTTTCGTGAAAGAACCGGTACGCGCCGTCCTCAACAAAGAAGCGATAGCGCTGATAGTGCGGCGGGAAGGTCGAGGTCGACACGGTATAGTAAAACTCCGTAATCTGCTCCGCCTTGATATGCTCGCCCACGACGTATACGCCGTCCTTCGGCGCGGCGGGCTTCTCCCCGCAGCCGATCTGCGGCAACATCAGCAGCAGGCACAACGCTGCGATCCCGATCCGTTTCATATGCGTCCCTCCGCTCTTATCCGTTGTGGTTCAGTATACCATATTGATCCCAAAAAAGAAAGGGCCGAAGCCCTTTCCACATACAAGGAATATCCCTTTTCCCTTCGCCGCAAACGGTCCGGCCCCTGTTACGGCAGCCGTAGGGAATCCAGCAATGCCTTGAGCGCCGGGATGCTCTTCAGGATCATCTCATGGCTGACGCAAGTGGACAGCCGGAGGTATCCGGGGCAGCCGAACGGCTCGCACGGCGGGACGAGAATGTTGAATTCCTTCGCCTTTTCGGAAAACGCAAGCGCGGATTCGAGCGGCGATTTCAGCATGATGTAGAACGCGCCGTGCGGATATGCGCAGGTGTAGCCCATCTCGGTGAGCGCCTTGTACAGGGTCTTGCGATTCTCATCGTACGGTGTGACGTCCGGCATAACGTCGTTGTCGCAGCAGGCCTCGACGACGTACTGTGCGCTGGTCGGGGCGCAGATGTGGCCGAGCGCGCGGGCCGAGCCCGTGACGGCATAGAACAGATCGAGGCTGTCGTCGCATGTGTCCGGCACATAGACGTAACCGATGCGCTCGCCGGGCAGGCTCAAGGATTTCGACCACGAATAACAGACGACGGTGTTCTCATAGATGCCCGGAATGAACGGCGCGGTCACGCCGTCATACACGAGCTCGCGATACGGCTCGTCCGCGATCAGGTAGATCGGATGGCCGAATTCAGCGCTCTTTTTGCGCAGGAGCGCCGCCAGCGCTTCGAGCGTTTCGCGCTTGTACACGACGCCGGTGGGGTTGTTCGGCGAATTGACGATGATCGCCTGCGTATGCGCGGAAAGATACGGCTCGACCGCGTCGACGTGCAGATCGAAGTCCTCGGTGTTCGGCGGAACGACGACGACCTTGCCGCCGACGGCGCGGATGAACGTCTGATACTCCGGGAAATACGGCGCAAGGATCACGAATTCCGCGTCCTTGACGCACATCGCCTTCAGCGTGCTCATGACCGCCGGCGCGGCGCCGCAGGTGATGAAGATGTTCTGCGGACGCGCGTTTGCGCCGAAGCGCCGGTTCAGATTGTTCGCGATCGCCGCGCGTACCTGCATCGCGCCCGCCGCCGAGGTGTAGCCGTGGACCTTGACGGTGTCCGGCCGCTCGGCAAGCTGCAGAAACAGGTCCTGCACCGCCTTCGGCGCGGGCACGGACGGATTGCCGATCGAGAAGTCGAACACGTTGTCCGCGCCGACCTCCGCCTTGCGCTTCAGACCGTACTCGAAGAGCTCACGAATGCCCGAACGCTTTGCGCCGAGCTGTACCATTTCGTTTACCAGCATTGGATGATTCCTCCCTCAAAAAATCACATACCGCGCGCAACGACTGCGCCGAGCGCGACAGACGCCAGCTTGACCTCCGCGCTGTCCGCGCGGGACACCAGTACGATCGGGACCTTTGCGCCGACGGCGATGCCGGCGTTCATGGCCCCGCCGAAGATCGACATCGCCTTGCCGATGCCGTTGCCCGTTTCGTACGACGGCACGAGCAGGATATCCGCCTGCCCCGCGCCCTTCGCTTCGTAATGCTTGTGACGGCACGCCGCCTCGGAGACCGCCAGATCGAGCCCGACCGGGCCGTACACGTTCATGTTGTACGGGGCCCAGCGGTCGGTCATTTCGGAAAGCGTTTTTGCGTCGACCGTCGACTGGATCTTCGGGTTCACGACCTCCGCGCCGCAGATGCACGCCGCGTTGATCTCGTCATAGCCCAAGGCCTTGAACACCTTTGCCGCGTTCTCCAGGATCTCGGCCTTCTTGTCGAGGTCCGGGAACGTGTTCATGCCGCCGTCCGTCAAGCCCATCATGCGGTGGCCCTTCGGCTCGTACATCATGACGTGGCTGATGAGCTTGCCGGTCCGAAGCCCCGCTTCGGGCTTTAAGACTGCGCGCATGATGTCCGGCGTATTCAGAAGGCCTTTCATCAAGAAATTCGCACGACCCTCGGATACGCACCTGACCGCGCGTTCGGCGCAGTCCGGATCGGAATCCGCATGGAGGATCTCGTAATCCTTCGGATCCTCGCCGAGCTCGTTGAGGATTTGGATGATGGTCTCCTCATGCCCGACCAGAATCGGTTCGGCGATGCGGCGGCGCTTTGCCTCGACGACCGCCTTCAAAACGTCGGCGTCGTGCGCGGCGGCAACCGCGATGCGGCCGGAGGCGAACCCCTCCGCCGCGGTGATGATTTCCTGAATCGTTCTCATTGCCGTTCCCCCAGATATGTTTTGCATTCCCCGCCGTGCAGCACGCGCAGCGCGCCTTCGGCAAGGCTCTTCATCTCCTCTTCGCCCGGAAACCGCAGCACCTTTGCAAGCGGCGCAAGGTACGAATCGAGTTCGTCACAGAACGCCTTCGAGTACGCCATGCCACCCGTGTAGACGATCGCATCCACCTTGAAATGCAGCACGGCCGCCAGCGCGCCGACATCCTTTGCCAGCTGATACGCAAGCGCCTTGAAGATCAGCGTCGCCTCCGGGTCCTCGCCGGACAGCGCGCGGCGCTCGACCTCACGGAAGTCCTTCGTGCCGAGGTACGAATAGACGCCCGCCTCGGAGCCGATCATCTTCTTGATCTCCTGCTTGGTCTTGCCGGAGAAGCAGAGGTTCACGACCGCGTTCACCGGCAGCGCGCCGCCGCGGTCGAGACCCATTGCACCATCGTCCTTGACGTTGAAGTTGTCGACGACCATGCCCTTCTCGTGCGCGGCGACCGAGACGCCGCCGCCCAGATGCAGCACGATCAGGTTCAGCTCCTCATAGGCCTTTCCGAGCTGCTTTGCGGCCTTCCTGGCGACGGATTTCTGGTTCAGCGCGTGGAAAAAGCTCTCGCGCTGCATGCCCTTCAGACCCGAAACGCGAGCGAGGTCACAAAGCTCGTCGACGCAGACCGGGTCGACGAAGAACGCGGGAATGCCCAAGGGGTCCGCGATCTCGCGCGCGATGTATGCGCCGAGGTTCGCCGCGTGTTCGCCGTAGAACGGGTGCAGAATGTCCGTGATCGCAAGGTCGTTGACCGCGTACGTGCCGGACGGGATGTGACGGAACAGGCCGCCGCGTCCGCAGACCGCGTCAAGCGTATGCAGGTCGACACCGTTTTTGTCGAGCGCGTCCAGAATCAGCGCCTTGCGATACGGCATCTGGTCAGCCACATGCTCGAATTCCTTCAGATCTTCGGCACGGTGGTCGATCGACACGCGCAGCTGTTCCGTTTCTTCCTCGAACACGGCGATCTTCGTGGACGTCGCGCCGGGGTTGATGACGAGTACCTTCATAGCTTACACCGCATCGAAGCCCGCGTGGTAGGCTTTCAGATTCAGCTCGCGGAACTTCGGCGGAACGACGTCCGAAATGACCGCGTCCCAGTCGATGTCCGTCATGCCCAGCGCTTTTACCATGCTGCCGAACAGCACGATGTTTGCGCACTTGACGTTTCCGAGCTCCGCCGCGATCTTTTCCGCGTTCAGCGGATAGACCTTGAAATGCTTCTGCATCGCTTCCAGGCAGCCTTCGGGATACTGCACATAGCCCGCCGCAATCGTGGAGGACGCCATTTCATAGTCGTTGATGACCGCGACGCCGTCGGGCTTCAGATAGTTTGCATAGCGCACGGCTTCCATCTTCTCAAACGCAACGATGATGTCCGCCGCGCCGTCGCCGATGACCGGCGAATAGACCTTGGTTCCCCAGTGCACCTGCGTCGAAACGCTGCCGCCGCGCTGGGACATGCCGTGGACCTCGCTCATCTTGACGTCGTAGCCCGCGCGCATGAGTCCCGTGACCAGCACCTTTGCGGCAAGGATCGCGCCCTGACCGCCGACTCCCACCAAAAGAGCACTCTTGTTTTCCATCGCTTATTTCTCCTTTCTGGTGATCGCGCCCATCGGGCAGACCTGTGCGCAGACCGTGCAGCCGACGCAGGTCGTTACGTCGATCTTCGCCTTCTTGTTCTCGACCATGACCGAGGGGCAGCCGACGGACAGGCACTTCTTGCAGCCGATGCACTTCGACGTGTCGACCTCGCACTTGCCGATGTCGTGCTTGATGCGCTTGATCAAAAGGCACGGACGGCGCGTGATGATCGCTGCGGGGACCTCGGAGTTTGCGGCGTTCTGCACCGCCGCTTCCATGGCCTTGAGGTCCTGCGGATCGACGATGATGATGTTCTTGTAGCCGTAGGACGCGAGGATGTCCTCGATCTTCAGCTTCTCGGCGATCTCGCCCTCCAGCGTGAAGCCGCTGCCGGGGTTGTCCTGATGGCCGGTCATACCGGTGATCGAGTTGTCGAGCACCACGGGGATGACCTTGCCTTTGTTGTAGATGATCTCCGCCGCGCCGGTCATGCCGGAATGGAAGAACGTGGAGTCGCCGACGACGCCGAAAACCTTCTTGTCGGTCTGGCCGGACGCCTCGAACGCCTTCGCCATGCCCATCGCGACCGTGAACCCGCCGCCCATGCAGACGCAGGAATCCAGCGCATTGAGAGGCGGCGCAAAGCCGAGCGTATAGCAGCCGATGTCGCCCGCCACGACGTAGTTCTTGTGACGGCCGATCGTGTAGAAGAAGCCGCGATGCGGGCAGCCCGGACACAGAGCCGGCGGACGGGACACCGGCTTCACGCCGACGTCGACCGTTGCGGGCTTCTCGTTGAACAGGCGCTCACGGAGAAGCTGCGGGTTCAGCTCATACAGGTTGCCGATCAGCTCCTTGCCGACGCATTCGATGCCCGCGGCCTTGATCTGCTCTTCCATGAACGGATCGAGCTCCTCGACGACGTAGAGCTTCTTGACCTTCTTTGCAAAGGATCTGATCAGCTCCATCGGCAGCGGATTGGTGAGGCCGAGCTTCAAAAACGACGTACCCTCCGGGAACGCGTCCTTTGCGTACTGATACGCGATCGACGCGGTGACGACGCCGATCTCCGTCCCGTTGATCTCCTCACGGTTGAGCTTCGACGTGTTCGCGTACTCCTCCAGCGCTTTGAGGTTCTGTTCGACCTTCGCATGGTTCACATACGCATTCGCCGGAGACGAGACGTACTTCATATTGCGCTTGTACGGCGGGACCTCGCGCGTGAAGCGCTCGCCAAAGGTGACAAGGCTCTTCGAGTGTGCGACGCGGGTCGTGATACGGAACAGCACCGGCATGTCGAACTGCTCGGAGATCGCATACGCTTCCTTCAGGAAATCGAGGCATTCCTGCGAATCAGAGGGCTCGACCATGCCGATCTTCGCCGCGCGGGCGTAGTGCCGGTTGTCCTGCTCGTTCTGGGAGGAGTGCATGGAGGGATCGTCCGCCGAGACGATGACGAAGCCGCCGCAGACGCCGTTGTACGCCGCCGTGAACAGCGGATCGGCCGCGACGTTGACGCCGACGTGCTTCATCGCCGAGAGAGAGCGCACGCCCGCGATCGACGCGCCGTATGCGACCTCGACCGCGACCTTTTCGTTGGGCGCCCACTCGCAGTACAGATCGTCCTTATACTGCGGCAGGTTTTCAAAGATTTCCGTGCTGGGTGTACCGGGATACGCCGAGCAGACCTTAACGCCCGCTTCAAACGCACCGCGCGCGATCGCTTCGTTGCCGGAAAGCAATACAGGATCCATGTGTAATTCCGCCTTTCTCATAGTTTCCGTTGAAAACGGTTGATTATATGATATATGAAAAGGACAGCCGAAGCTGTCCTTTTGCATCAATCATCGACGTCCAGCGCCTCAAGGCCTTTCTTTCGGACCGGCTTTGCATCGCCGTGCTTGACGAACAGCATTGTAAAGAATGCAAGTCCGCCGGCGATCGTTGCGTAGGGGAACAGGCAGGTGAAGCCGAGCCGATCCATGAACATGCCGGAGAGGAACGGCGTAACAGCCTGCGCCGCCATGCTTGCCGCGTAATAGTAGCCGGTGTATCGGCCGACCTCGCTGCCCTTGCACAGCTCCACGACCATCGGGAAGGAGTTGACGTTGATCGTCGCCCAGCCGATGCCGGCAAGTGCGAACATGATGTTCATGACCATGGTCGGCGTGCTCGCGCGCATGAACGATGCGCCCGCAAAGGTAGCCGTCAGGATCACGACGCCGATCAGGATCGCCTTCTTGCGGCCGATCTTCGAGGAGAGCAGGCCGATCGGCAGGTACGAGATGATCGCCGCCGCCTGCGCGATGATCATCGTGAGGTTATAGTCCTTGTCGAGCACGCGGCTCGCATAGATCGAATACTTGGAGGTGACGGCGTTGTAGCCCACGAACCACAGCACGACCGACGCGAGGATCAGCATCAGCGAGATCTTCTCGCCCTTGCTGAGCTTCTTCGAGCCGGACTGCGCTTCGGTATTGTCGGTTTCGTCGATGCCGAGTTCCTTGCTCGACTTTTCCATATCGCGCGCCCATTCGGGCTCCTTGACCGTCAGCATAAAGACGACCAGCGCGATCAGCATGATGATGACGATCGCACCGAAGAAGCCGATGCAGTTCATGAACGTATTGGAGATCGCTCCCGTGTTGAAGAACATGCCGAGCCCCAGCACCAGCGCGCACACGCCGCCCGCGCTGCCCATCAGGTTGATGACTGCGTTCGCCTTGCTGCGCAGCGGCTTGATCGTGACGTCCGGCATCAGCGCGACAGCCGGGCTGCGGAAGATCGACATGCCGATCAGCACAACGAGCAGCACCGCGATGAACGTGATCAGTACGCCCGGATTGGCGATCGTGATGCTCCACACATACGCCTGCCGCGCGGGCACGACGAAGTCGATATAGTCGGGGTTGGTCTTGAAGCTGATCTGCTTATTGGGATCGGCGATGGTCGGATCATAGATGTTGATCTGCGCAAACTCCGCAAGGAACGCGTCCTCGGTCGGATATTTCTCGCTGAGCTTGAAGCTCACGCCGTCCGGCGTCTGCGGATCGCGTCCGCCCTTCAGAATGTTCTTGACGAACCAGTTGTCGGACTGGCCCTCGCCCTGATGCGCATAGATTTCACGGTATGCATCGGCCGCCTTGGGGTTCGCCGCAAGACGCGCGGGCACGATGTATTTCAGGTATTCTTCATTGTCCAGATACTTGCGCTCGCCGATGCTGTGGAAGGGATCGTTGTCCTCCTTTGTCCAGTGCTTCACGTGGCCCTCGGCGTCTGTCTCGACGATCTTTGCCGGAATCTTCAGAAACGCTTCCCTGTCCGGATATCTCTCCTTCAGCGTGTAGCTCTCTCCGTCCGCAGTGAAGAGCTCCTTTTCGCCGACCGTGTCGTAGACGTCCGCAAGCGACATCGTATTGATCTCGGTCACGCTTTTGATGTTCTTGTCGATCTGCATGTAATCGACGGCAGCCAGCGCAAAGAACGCGACGACTGCGATGATCGTGCCGACCAGAACGTAGGGCTTGCGGCGGCCCATTTTGTTTTTACACTTGTCGGAAAGTCCGCCGAAGAACGGCAGCAGGAAGAGCGCAAGGATGTTGTCGAGCGCCATGATGATGCCGGACAACGTCTGCGTCATGCCGAACTTATCGGTCAGGATCTTGGGGATAATGGTGTCGTATGCCTGCCAGAAGGTGCAAATGAGAAAGAACGCAAAACCGACGAGGATCGTTCGTTTGTAATTGAGTTTCATAGCTTCCCCCGATCGACCGAAAGTCCGTATTTTTACCTTTTCATTATAGCGGAAATGCGGTATAATCTCAATAGGGTACGATCTTATATTATCAAAGGAGAATCCAAAATGGGCTGGTTGATTACCGGAATCGTGTTCTTTTTTCTGCTGCTTTGCTATATCCTGCTGATCCTTCCGCGCCGACCGAAGGCGGCACAGGCCGCGCCGTTTACGGGGCTGATGGCGGCGCACCGGGGTCTGTACGAGAAGGATCAGAGCGTGCCGGAAAACACGCTCGAAGCGTTCCGGCGCGCGGCCGAAAACGGCTACGGCGTCGAGCTTGACGTGCAGCTTTCGAAGGATGGCGCGGTCGTCGTATTCCACGATGACACGGTCGACCGTATGACGGACCGGAAGGGCCGCGTGGACAGTTTTACGCTCGCGGAGCTGCAGGCCATGCCCTTGAAAGGAACCGCGCATCGCATTCCGCTGTTTACGGACGTGATGGCGGTGCTGGACGGCGTGTCGCCGACGATCGTGGAGCTGAAATCGACGAACAACTACGACGAGCTGTGCCGCAAAACGCTCGCAATCCTGCGAACGCTGAAGGGTCCGTACTGCGTCGAGAGCTTCGATCCGCGTATCGTACGCTGGTTTTACAAGAACGCGCCGGACCTCTTCCGCGGGCAGCTCACCGAGGCGTATTCCTACTGGCGCAGGGAGGGACACCTGCCCGTCTGGCGGAGTCTTTTGATGCACACGCTGTTTATCAACTTTCTGACGCACCCACAGTTCATTGCGTTCGGACGCGGCCGCCGCCCGCTGTGCATGCTGCTCGGCCGCATGATCGGCACAAAGCGCGTGTTCTGGACCGAGCGGCCGGATTCCGACCACGATCGGCTTGCCCGCCTGTACGACTGCCGCATCTTTGAGCATTGCCGCCCTGAAACGCGGTACAAGGTGAAATAAACGCGTACAGCAAAACGGCAGTCCCGCAATTGGGACCGCCGTTTTTTTAGTTGCCCGTTATTCTTCCTCGCGTCTGCGCTTGCGGCCGACGATCGCAGCCGGGACCAGCAGCGCGCTCATGCCGAGGATGATCGCAAACGGCACGATGCGGAAGGCAACGCCGGAAGGCGAGATCGCGTTGTACGTGTTGACGAACGCGACGGCCTTGTCGTTGTCCATCGTGAGGGTCACGCTGCCGCCGTTCGTTTCGGTTCCGCCGTCGATCGCGTACGCCGGGCGATAGTAGCCATACACCTCGGACACCGTCACAACAGTGTCGCTCGGAATGCTGACGACGATCCTTTCGTGATGCTTCAGCCCGAACGTGATCCGGCCGTTTGCATCCGCCGTCAGCTCTCCCTCGGCGCCGACCTGCGTCCAGTTCGTTCCGTCCGTGCTCGTGTAGCGCGTGTAGCCGATGACGTCGCCGATTTCGAGGTTGGACACCGTGAAGGCGAACGTCTCGTTCTCGTCGGAGAATTCGCCCTGCACCGCCTTGCTGATCGCAAGGTCCATGCTGCCCGTCCAGTGGACGCGGTTGCCGCGCGCAACGCCGGTCAGATACAGCGGATCCGTGTTCAGCGGGTTGTTTGTAACCGTATCCGGATGCGCATTGCGGAACGCGGTGAGGCCGCTGTGTACGCCGCCCTCCATCATCGCGAACTGCTTGCTCTGCTCATAGTGGCGCGCGTACTCGGTCGCGATCCAGATGGAGCCTGCCGCGCATCCGATGTCGCCGGTGATGACGAGCGACGGCGCATTGCTGTTTTGGTAGCCCGCAATGTAGATGTCCTGCCGCTGTGTACCGTCGCTGTAGACGCGCTCTTGACCGTTTTCGGCATCGGTCTGACTGAACGCAACCGTGTTGTCGGCAAACCGCGGCGCGCCGGACAGACGCATGGTGCCGCCCTCGGCAAGATAGATGCCCGCGCCGTTCTGCTCGGTCGTCGCGTTCCGGATCGTCGCGCCCGTGCCGACCGTCAGCGTGCTCGATGCCTTCACCTGCACCGCGCCGCCGTTTTGCGTGGACGTGTAGTTGTTTCCGCTGCCGCCGTCCAGCGTGATTCTTCCGAGCGTCAGCTCGCCGGTATCCACCGTGATCATGCTCTCGCCGGTGTAGCCTCTGCGGATCACCGCTGTCGAATCGCCGCCGACGTACGGGAATCCGTCCTCCGCGTTCTTGTCGGCCGTCGTCAGCACGGCCTTCTGTCCGCGAAGCAGGCCCACGGGGGTCGCCATCTCATAGTCCGGAATCAGCATCTCGATGTTCGGCACTTCGGGAAGCACGCGCTCGAAGCGACCCGTCTCATCCTTGAAATACCATTCGATCTCGGTGCCTGCATTGACCTTGTTGAACGCCGTGACCAGTCTGGAATAGATCGCCGGCGAGTAGGTCCCGTCGCTGTTCTGCGTATACAGCAGGCGTCCGTCGTCGTCCGTGATCTTGCAGATCGCATGCAGGTTGGAGAACGTCACCGCATAGGTGAAGTGCGCCGGATTAATCATCTGGCCTTCCACGACCGTGCTCTGATAGATCTGTCCGTCCCCGTTTTCAACGCTGGTCTTGAAGTGCGCCTGATCGGCGGACGAGGTAAACGACTCGGTGATCGTATACCCGAAGCCGAGCGGCAGCAGGTCGGCCGTCTTTGTCTCACCGTTTGTCAGCGTGAACGACGTTCTGCCGTTTGAGAAGGTCATATCGCCGTACTTGCCGTTGAATTCGATCGCGTACATGGTCGGTGCGTCGCCGCCGGATATCTCTCCGGTCAGCTGCAGCGTGAAGCGGAAGATCTTGTTGTTGTCGGCCGGGTCGTCGCTCAGCACCTGCTTCGTGACCGACAGCGCGTAAATGATGCGCCAGTAGATCTTCTTGTCCGCATCGGCCTGATCCTCGCGCTTGCCGCCCTTCATGCCGTTGCGGTCGTTGACAAAGTAGTTCATGCCCTTGTCGTTGCCGTCGAACGTCGCGAACGGGTCCATCTCCGCGCCGTGCTTATCGTACAGCGTGGTGGTATTGTTATTGTTGTCTTCGCCGGGGACATATACGCCGACCGTCGCGCCGCGGATCAGACCCCTCGACACGATGATCGTCGACGGATTGTCGGCCGTGCGGCTGAAGGTTTGGTCCATCTGCACGTTGGACGCGCCCGGATAGCTCGGTATCGCCTGCTGCTCCGGTTCCGCATTCGCGTTCGGAACGGAGGTCGAATCGCTCTTGTTCTGGTACACGTACGGCGCGCCGGAGAAGTAGAGCTTGGCCTTGTTGTCGCCCACGGCGATGCCGCCGCCGACGCCGGTGACGTGGTTGCCGGAGATGCTGCCGCCGGACATGTACACGCGACGCGAAACATTGTTTCCGACGTTTCCTGCGTTCAGATAAAGACCGCCGCCGTTTTGCGCCTCGCAGCGGCTGATGCTGCCGCCGGAGATGCGGATGATGCCCGTCGTGGGATTGTCGGCATTGTCCGCGACGCCCTTCTTGAAGAACACGCCGCCGCCGTTTGCCGACGCCGTGCACTTGGTGATCGTGCCGACGCTCATGTTCAGCGTGCCAGCGCCGCCGTCGATGTACACGCCGCCGCCGTTGACTGCGGAGCAGTTTCGGATCGCGCCGCCCGCAATGTACAGCTGTGCGCCGTAGTTCAGATAGACGCCGCCGCCGTTGCCGCTGCTGTCCTCGCCGGTGCCGGTGATCGAAGCGTTCTGCAGCGCCGCGTTGCGGGCAAGCGTGATGCGGATCGCAGCATATGTGCCGTAGTCTGCGTTGATGATACGCGTTTTCGCCGTCGTCGTCACGCCGTTTAACGAGCCGCCGTCCAGAACGATGTTCTGCACCGTCAGGTTCGACTTGGCCGTGATCAGCGGGTAATTCGTATCCATGGCCGTGCTGCGCAGGATGGTGCAGCGCGTGCCCGTTCTTCCGCGATACGGATACAGGGAGTCGCGCTCGCCCGCGGTCGTCAGCGTGATCGAACGGCCGGTGCCGCCGGTCGAGGTGATGAAATATTCGGTTTCATAGTCCTCGATCAGCATCTTGACCTGATAGTCGCTGCCGGTGTAGGGCGTTCCGTCTGCGTAGTACAGGGTCGTAACGTTGTCGTCAAGGCGGCGCAGCGTGCTGAACGCGCTGGTGGTCGTGGTATCGAGGACCACATTGTTCTGCGCGTCGGTCACGGGCCTGCCGTTGGCGCCGACCTCATAGCCCGCGTCGAGTCGGTCAAAGACCGCCGGACGGATGTGCTCCGGGTCGATGTAGAGCAGTCGGCCGTTTGCGTCCGTGATCTTGCAGATCGGGTCGCCGCCCCAAATGATCTTGACGCCGGTGGGGTCCTGACGGTCGACGATGCCGAACAGCGAGCCGTCGTCCGCCCAGAAGACCTTGTATTCATCGGTGAAGCCTGCCGGGTTCGTGACCCCGTTCATGGCCGTGCCGAACCGGGTCAGCTTCTTCTTTGCGTTGACCACGCGGACCTCGCCGGAAACGCCGGCATAGACCCGCACCTTGTTGTCGTTGACGATCTCGCCGGAGGTCGTGTCCGGCAGTCTCAGGTCGGAGGGCTTGCCGTCCACGGTCATGTTGTCCGTGATCGTGATCATGGCCGTCTGCGAGCCCGCGTAATTGTTGTCGCTGAGATTCAGATCCAGATACACGCCGTCACGGAGGTAGACGCCCGCGGCGTTGTCCTTGGTGAACTCGTCGGTGGTCAGTCGGTTGCCCGTGATGACGATCTCGGAGAGGACGTCTTCGCCGCGCTTCAGCGCCTTCATCGTCATGTTCGTCAGCGTATACAGACCGCCGCCCATGCCGCCGGAGATGTTGTCGGTCACGCGCGAGCCGTCGATCGTCATATTGCCGTTGCTGTTGCTGTAATACTGGCAGATACCGCCGCCGTTGCCCGCGCCCTGATTCTCCTTCACCTCGGAATCCTTGAGCGTGAAGGTCTGCGCCTTGGTGTAGACGCCGCCGCCGGAGTTGTTTGACGTCTCGCCGTCCACACCCTGCGCGATGTTGCCGGCGATGACGCTGCCGCCCGTTACACTGAACGTGCCGTTTGCATTGTGGTACACGCCGCCGCCGACGCCGGTGGCCGTGTTGCCGATCACCCGCGTGTTATCGATGCTCGTCGTCGTGGAGCTTGCAAGATGCAGGCCGCCGCCGTTCTGGTTGGCCGCCGAGGTATAGCAGTTCTGCACGGTGCTGTTCGTCACGGAGACGGTCGCCGCGTTCGTTATCAGACCGCCGCCACCCTTGCTGTTGGAGTAGCAAGTGTCGATGGTGGTGTCCGCCATCGTGAAGAGCACACCTGCGCCGCCGCTGCTAAAGTTGTGATAGATGCCGCCGCCCTCGTTCGGCGCCATACAGTTGCGGATCTCGCTGCGGACCGTTGATTCGTCGTCCGGATCGACGCACGAATTGACGGTAAGCGTCTTGGAGCGACAATAGATCGCGCCGCCCTGGTCTCTCGCCGAGCAGCCGTTGAACGCACAGCCGGAGACGACCGTATCGACGGCATTCTGATTGAAAATGTTGATTGCGCCGCCGTTGTTGCCCAGTGTATTCGTGAAGGTGCAGTTGGTGATCGTATTGTACGTCGCCGTACTGCGCATCGCGCCGCCGTTGCCGTTCGAGCCGGTTCCGGTCAATGCGTAGCAGTTTTCAAAGGTGCTGTTTTTGAGCGTTACAGAGCATGCCACCTTCGTTTTGTCGCTGTCCAGCGCCCACACATTGAGCGCGCCGCCGTTACGTTCGGTCGCCGTGCTGTTTCTGAACGTGCATCCGGAAACGAGAACGTTCTTTGCACCGCTTTCCATGGAACCTGCCGCGCCGGACCTGCAGTTGTTGAATTGCGTATCTGTGACCGTCGTCGTGGAGTCATAGTTGCCGCCCAGATAGTGGAACAGCCCCCCGCCCTGACGGACGGAATAGCAGTCGTCGAACAAGCAGTCTTCGACGGTCACGTCCTTCATACTGGTCCAGATGCCGCCGCCGCCGAATTTATCCTCCGACGCTTTGGACTGGCACTTGATAAACTTGGAACCGGTAACGGTCAGACTGCCGTACGGCGTCTTGTTGGTGCTGTTTTTATCGACCGATTCGATGTAAATGCCGCCGCCGAACTTGGCCTGGCAGTTGATAAAATCGACGTCGTCGATCACCACGTTCCAGCCCTTTGTCTTGACGATGCCGCCGCTGATGTTGTCGCCGCCGAAGTTCTTGCCGTCAAACCGGAGATGCTCGAGCGTCAGCTTATCCCAATAGTCGCCGCCGGAGAGCGTGCCGTTCGCCGCCAATATGAAGTTTGTCATGTTACTCGAACCGCGGCTGACAAGCGCGCGCGGATGCTCTCCGCTGCCGTCCGCCGCCGTGATGTCGGGATCGTAGCGGAAATGACCGTCCACCGACGTGCGGAAGGTGATGTCGCGCTTGATGGTACCGGTCTGCAGCTGCGTCTGTTCGGACGCCGGGTACATGTAGTCCACCAGCAGTTCGATCGCGACCTTGACCGTACCGGTACTCGAATCGCCGTTTTCCCAGAAGCCCTCGTGGTGGCTCGTGATAAACCGGTTCGCCTGCTGCGGCGAGCTGAAGGTATACTCCCACTTGCCCGCGGTCGCACCTTCGCCCGCAGCGCTGTCAACGTATTCGTCCGCGTTCAGGCCGGTGATCTCGTGGTTTGCCACCACGCGGCAAATCGCGCGGTCGCCGCCGAAGACCAGCCGGTGCGTCTGGCTGACGTCGGACGGGGTATTGCCGGTCACGGTGAACGGGGTGGACGTGTCGACGCTGCCCGTACTGATCTGCTGCGGCGTCGTGTTCGTCGTCAGCAGCTGGCGATAATCGACTGTGCCGGAATACGGCACGTTGTTGGCCGCATCGTCCGGATCGTACTTCGAATAGTATTCGCCGCTCATCGAATACGCCATGTTCTTGCCGCCGGGCAGCAGGATGCAGACGGATTCGCCGGGGCCGAGGACCATATCGTCCTCCGTCACCGGCATCATGATGTCCTCGATCGCGTCGTTGCGCGAGAAGAGATAGCCGTAGTTGCCGACGACGCTCTGCTGTACGCCCTTGACCGTGACTTTGAGGTCGGTGACCTTCAGCGTCAAACCTCTGTCGTTCGCATCCTTCGCGTTGTTTTCGATAGAGAGGAAGTACGGCTCGGTATAGATGAAGATCAGCGTTTTCTTTGCGTTTGTAGTCTCGCCGCCCAGCACGCTTGTGCCGTCGCGCCGCTTGAACTCCCAAAGGTTGCGAGCGGTGTCCCAGTCGATGCGGGTCAGGTAGTCCGCATAACTCAGATCGGACGCCGAATTGGTGCTCGGCTGCACAAAGGCGTTGCCGAAGATCGCTGTGGTATTTCCGGACGGAGCAACGCTGCCGAGCCGCCGGATATCCTCCGCCACCTCGGAGATCGCGTTTTCATAGGACGGCGGCGTTCCGTCGGCCTTGCGGATGAATCTCGCGCCGGAAGTCGTTTGCTGGTTATTGCTCGCCGAGTAGAAGTCGTCGTTGCCTTTTCTTGTATAAACCGTCAAGCTGTACGGAAGTCCTTGCGAATAGTCCGGAACATAATAGACCTTGATCGTAAAGTTGCGTACCCAGTAGGTTTTTTTGTTGGTCGGCTCCAGGCGCACAGTGAGGTTTTCGGTCCGGTCGTTGTGGACCCTTGCCTCTCTGCCGCTATCGATGGTCACATAGACGCCAAAGCGCGCGCCGGGAACGCCGCGGGTCGCAAGCACGTTGTCCGCGACACGAACGCCGATATACGCGCTGCCTCCGATCGACTGGAAGTTGATGATCGCGTCAGTATCGAAGTTCAGGTAGACGTTGCTCGCAACCGGGTCGCCGCCCTCGACCGTCAGGGTATTATTTTGCAGAATGGCGTTGTCATAGAAGTACAGACGCGCGTCCGTGCTGCCGACGCCGATCGCGCCGCCGTTGCTCGCGATATTGTAGCTGATCCTCGTCGAGCCCTTAAGCGTCAATACGCCGGTGTTGACGAACACGGCCGAGCCGTTGATAGCCTCGTTCTGATTGTCATACGAACTCTGCGGTTCTTTGCCGATCCGAACGGCGTTGAGGGTCGCCGCGCCGGAATCCACATACAGCGCGCCGCCGTTACCCGCCTTGGCTTCGTTGCCGCGGAACTCCTGGATGCTGCTCATAGTGACGGTGCCGGACGACGCATAGATGCCGCCGCCGTTGCCGGTCAGTGCGTTGTTGCTCTTGATGACGCTGCTGCCGCTGACGGTGACCGAGCCGGTGTTTGCGTACACCGCGCCGCCGTTTTGCTTTGCGATGCTATCCTGGATCGTGCCGCCCGTCATGATGAATGCGCTGGATTCCGCATAGACCGCGCCGCCGCTGCCGGTCGTGGCTTCGTTTTCGGCCATTCGACCGCCGGAAATCTCCACGGAGCCGGTTCCAGCCCAGATCGCGCCGCCGTTTGCCGCGCTGTTATTCGTGACACTTCCGCTGAGCAGCTTAAACGTCAGCGTTTCCATATGGACCGCGCCGCCGTTGACTGCCGCCGTATTGCCCAGGATCGTGCCGCCGTTGACGTTGACATACGCGTTGAGCGCGTAGATCGCGCCGCCGCAGCCGCTTGCCGCATTGTAGGAGATCGTGCCGCCGATCACGTTCGCCGTACCGGAGGCCATGTAGATCGCCGCGCCGTTTTCGGCGGTGTTCGCATGACCGCTTTCGCCGATCGTGCCGCCGGAGACCGTCACGGTGTCGCTGCCGGCGTAATAGATCGCGCCGCCCTCGGTCGCCGTATTGTCGCGGAGCTTGCCGCCGCTGATCCCGACGGTGCCGCTTGCCGCGTAGATCGCACCGCCGCTTTGTGCGGAGCAGTTCTCGATCGTGCCGCCGGTCATGTCGACTGTGCCCTTGAGACTGTAGATCGCGCCGCCCTCGACGTCGCTTGCGGCATTGCAAAGACGCGCGCCTTCGGTCACGCGCAGCGTGCCTTCGTTGTTGATCAACGGCGCGGAGAACGTGCCGCTGTTTCCGTTCAGCTCAACGTTCTGCAGCGTGAATACGCCGAGGTTGTTGAACATCGGGCCGGTCAGATTGCCCTTGCGGAGGATGACCGCTTTCTGTCCGGACGTCGTGATCTTGTTGTCGGGATCCTCCGCGTCCGGTGCCGCCGTGGTCAGCGTGACGTTCAAATATGCGGGGATCTCCAGCGTGTCGCTGTTCGGCATCAGGTAGGACGGGACCAGCATCTCGATCGTCTCCGTAAAGTCCGCGGAATACGCGATGATGTAGTCGACCGCCTCGCTGATGGTATGGAACTTGCGGTTGCCGATCTTGCAGATATAGGCCGGCGTGTTCGTCAGCGCCAGCTCCATGTTCGCGCGGAGCGGGCCGGTAAATGTGCTGTTGCCGGTGATCGCCGCGTCGGCAAATACGGCGCCGTCGACCGCCTCGCGGGCCCTCGCCGTCAGCGTGAAGTTTTCGTTTCCGGACTCGACGATGGTGTAGTTGCCCGGTTCGAGACCGAATATGGTGACGCTGTCGCCGTCCTTCACCTCGAAGGTGATGCTGCCGGGTATGATCACGTTCGGGTCGTTCTCGTCCGTACGCGCGGGCGTCGCTTCGATATAATTATAGCCGGTACCGTTGACCGCGTAACGGTCGCGGTGGATGGATTCGGATTCAAGCGTGATCGTGAACGGCTCGTCGTAGCCGGTGTCCACGGGCACGGTCTTGGAGATCGTCAGGTTATAGCCGCGCTCACGGTAGATGGCGTAAACGACCGGCCACTCGGTGATGACGACAGGCTCGCTGTTTTCGCTTTCCATGTAATCCTTGAATATCCAGGTGAGCCTGTTGTTGTCGATGCGCAAGAACAGCTCCCGGTCCTCCGAAATGGCGGCATTGTAAACCTCTCCGGTAACCGGATTCGTATAATCGTTGGACGCTTTGCCGGGGAAGTATTCCTCGCCCGTATTCGGCGCGACAAAGTCGGGATCGCTCTGCGGTCTTGCGCCTATCTTATAATAGATAAGGTCCAGGTTGTGGATCCCGTTGTCCAGGATCGGCGGAATGTTGAAGAACGGATTGCCGTGGTGGTCCGTTCCGACGGTCTGGCTGATGCTGAGGCCGGCGGCCGGCACGCTGATATACTGCGTCTGCGTAACGGTCCTGCCGTTCAGCGTCAGCGGCGCGCGGTCATAGGTGACGGCGTCGATCACATTCGTGCCGTCATTGGAGCCCGTGATCAGGCTCAGCGTGCCGTCGGAGCGCTCCAACACATAATGGATCGTCAGTTCCGGATAGAAGACATAGAAGAGTCGATACATCTCCAGATTCGAATGCGGATACGTAATACCGTTGACGTTGCCCGCGATCTGTTCGGTCAACTCGGAAAGCGGATACCGGTGCGCCCCGGCGCCTGTGCCGTCCCTCAGATACAGGTCGTAAACCGTCGGGTCCGCGGGATCCACGGGCTCGAAGGAAATGACTGTGCATCCCAGCGGAACCTCGTTCTTGAGGGTGATCTTGTCGGCTTCACTATAACCGCCTTCCGGATGCTCCGCGGAGGTGTGACGATCATGCCCGTAGAAGACGCCCGCAAACGCGGAATGCGCACGGGCGGCCTCATCCGTTACGCTCATCGGCGCAACGACCGTATCCGGGTAAGCCGTGGTAAGAACGACGGAAGCGTTCCTTTGAAGCGTGACCGTATAGGCGTTTGCAGGGTCCCCGATAGTGCTGCTCGGGTCTTCTGCCGGCGCGCGCCACTCCGGCCGATGGAAGATATTGCCGTCCGTGTTGATTCTGGCAACGTGCAGGTCCACATAGACGACCTCGCGCGTGTCGGTGAAATGGACATAGTGCGTGCCGCCGTAGTCCGGGCTGTCCGTCGGGCTGTTGAAATAATTAGCGGGCGTTCCTGACGCCGGATACGCCGTATAGGCATAAGTGCGGCTGTTGTCATGCACCGAAGCGTCCCAGCCCTGCAAGCCGGAGGTGAAGGAAAGAACGTTCGGAATGCTTTGCGGCGCGGCGGCGGTAAAGCCGGGCTCAAGCCGCTGCGCGATGGTGACGCGGAAGGTGTACGGCGTCGCGGCGTTCGGATCGGTCAGAAGGAACGTCGAGAACGTGGCGGCTTTGTCCAGTGCGATCGGACCGGTGCCGTGATACAGGAACGTCGTAGTGCCGTCGCCCATTGCGCCGGGGATCGTCGTAAAGGTTTTCTCCAGAACGCTGCCGTCGGCAAGACTGATCTTCTCGATCCAGTAGTCGAACTCGTACTCGCGGTAGCGGTCGGCGGCAAAGCCGATCGCGTCGACGTCGAACGTCACGAACGTCGGCATGTCGGAATAGTACGCCACATACAGCGCGATGTCATAACCGATTTCGTACCAGGTCGCGCCGAGGTCGCGCGAGTACTCGAAGCCGCGCCAGGTATTGCGTACGCGCAGCTGCGGACGCTCGCTGTCGCTTGCAAACGCGTTCGTTTTGAGGTGCAGATCGACCGCGTCGGTCACGTCGTCAACGATGGTCGGTGCGCCGATCGCGTAGGAATAATAGCTGTAAGCGTTGTTCGTCCATGCCATCGGCGCGGGGATCTTATCCGGCATGGTGTAGACGTCGCCCTGTCCCAGCGCCGTCGTCTGATGCGGCGCGTCGGGATCCGAAACCGTCAGGTTTTTCAGCTTGCCGCTGCCCTGCACCTCGATATAGCCGACGGTCAGGATCCTGTTTTCAAAGAACACGAAGTAAAGCTCCTCGTCCTCGCCGAGCGCCTCGTCCCGGCCGCCTGCGTAGACGATGTGTACCTTGCCGTCCTGCGCCTTGTAGTAGATCTCGGAAACGGGATTCTCCTGCAGGTACTGCAGGTCCATGGCCCGGTTCTTGACCGTGGCGAACGCGAAGCTGTAGTTCGCCGGGACCGTGAACGCGGACGCGGCAATGATCTCCGCCGGGGTCTTGTGCGCAGAGCTCAGCGAGATCGTGCCGCCGCCCCACGCGGTCGTTCGGTCAACGATCGTTTGCGCCGTACTGTCCGCCAGCACCGCGGTCGTCTGGTACGCGCCCGCCCAGTAGGCATACAAATCCAGCGGACCATCGACAGGCTCCGAGAAATCATAGAGATCGCCGTCGGAAAGCGGCGCGTTGTCCGCCTTCTGCGTCCTCGTCCAGCCGAGGAACGTCTTGTCGCCCGCGCCCGTATAGACCGGGTCGTGCGCCGGCCAGGAAAGCGTGCTGCCGATATGAACGCCCGCCTGCGTGTACAGATCGGTCGTATTGGTTCCCTCCGGCGTATAGACGACCAGCGGAGGCGTGAACGTGTCGTTCCAGTCGCCGCCGAAGTTTGCGTCGGCCGTGCTCTGATTCAGATGATAACGGACGTCGACCGTCCAGATCGCGTACAGATGGACGGCGCGCTCCTCCTGCGTCTCGCCTGCATTCGCGCCGACGCGGTAGGTTCCGCCCGGCGTCAGCAGCGGATGCTCCTCATCCTCCGGATCAAAGACCGGATTCTCGCACCAGCCGGCGAGCGCCGACGTCTCGGCGCCGAACGCGCGCGAGAAGCCCGCGCCGCTCGACAGGATGAACTCGACGTTGTTGGGAAGCTCGTATATCGTCGCGGTCTGGTCCTCGGTATCGTAATCGGTCCGGTATCCGGTCAGCGCGTCGTCGGCGGGACGGCCGTAGTTCACGCTGTCTCCGTTCATCGTGCCGCCGTTGGCATGGTACACGAGCCGGACCGTCGGGACCTGCTGATAGACCGCGTCGAGGAACAGCGTGCGCTTGCCCTGCACGGTCGCCGTATGCTTGGAGAGCAGGTGGAACGACTCGCCGGGACGATAGATCGTTTCGCTTTCGTCGCTTCTGATCCGCCAGCCGACGAACTCATAGCCCTCCGGCGGCGTCGCAACGCGCGTCACGACGACGTTCGCATCGTCGCAGTATGCGCCGTTCTCAAGTTCGACGTAGAGCGTTTCGTTCTCGTCCTCGCGGTCCATCGTGCCCGCGCCGGGATTGTATTCGATATAGAATGCGCCGACCTTCTGCCAGCGAAGGCGCAGCGTGATGTTGTGATCCACGGGCGTCTCGAAGTCGTAGCGCTCGTTCGCCTCGCCGATCTCGTTGCCCTGCTCGTCGAACAGGACCTCGTACCAGCCCGCATAGCGATAGATGCCCGGATCGTACTCGAACGTCGTGAACTCCGTCGCCTCGGACATGGTCTGGGTATAGTAGGTCTTTCGTTCGCTGCTCTCGCCGGAGATCCACGCGTCCGGATAACCGTGATACGCGCGGTCGTGCTTGACGTAGTACCAGGAGCCGGAGTCGGATTCGACGTAGTCGCGCTTGACCGTGACGTACTCCTGGAACGTGTCGCCGTATTCCTTCCACATCCAGGTGGAGCCGGTCCCCGTGAAGGTCTCGACACCGCCGGAGACGGTCTTTTTGTACAGCTCGCCGTAGTTGGGGTCGATCTTGATCAAAAACCACTGCTTCTCCCAGCCCGCGTACAGCGTCAGGTCCGCGCCGGGCATGGTCGTATACAGCACCTTGCTCTGCGTCGTGGAGCTGTTGAACGACGCCGCGTCGAAATAGACGCGCGTCTTGCAGTTTTCATCCGCGTACCAGCCATTGAACAGCAGGCCCTCCTCCGAAACGCCGGACACCGGATCCGCCGGCATATGGCCCGCAAGCGCAGCGCCGTAAAGCACGCTCTGTTCCGGATACGAAATGTTGGTGCCGGGATCGACGAACGGGATGACGCGCGGCTCGCCGGTTTCGGCGTCGATATCCATCGGATCGACAAACTTCAGCGTATAGGGGGTGTTGACCTTCGCGGGCAGATTCGGCCAGCCGTTCCAGTCGTAGCAGATCAGGATCGTTTCGCTGCCGTCCGCAAGGACCGTCAGATCGGAAGGCGTGTTCGCCGGATCCGCAGCGTCCGGATTGTTCGCGATGTTGGTCGCCTGCAGGTTGAACGCATAGCCCTTGTACGGGTTGTCGTCATCGCTTGTCAGCGCATCCGGATACAGCTCCGGATCGCGGTCGTGATGCAGGGCGTTGTATCCGGCAAGCGTGTCCTGCGATTCGAGCGCGCCGGACAGTATGGTGTTCAGATCGGCCAGCGTAATCGTGTCGCCGATCGTACCGGAATAAACGAACCGGTCCGCAAACTCGTATTCACGGTCCGCCACGTTCGGCTCCTGCGCCGTCTGTCCGGGCAGGATCTTCTGTCTGCGGACGATGACCGTATAGTTCGCCGTCGTCCGCTCTTCCCAGCGGGCGACCAGCGCGATGTTGCCGTACAGTCTCAGATAATCATACGCGTCGACATAGCCCGACGTGCCCGGCGCTCCGGTCGCATTGACGTGCTGCACAGCGACAGCGGGATCCTGCGCGGGATACTGCACGCCCGGAATCAGGTTGCCGTGCTCGTCGGAGAGCCGGACGGCATTGGTGAAGTCCGCCGCCGTGTCGTCCTCGTTGATGACCGCGCCGATGTACCAGCCGACGAACGCATAGTTGCCGTCACGGGTCATTTCGTCGCCGGGAAGCTGTTTCGGACCGACGCCGTCGATATAGTATTTATCGGTAAAGAAGGTCGCGTGCGAGCCGGACGGGCCGGAATAGAAGCTGATCCACTTGACCGGCTTGTACATCGGGTACAGGTGCATCGTACCCGTGACATAGACCTTGCCGTTGTCGTTCGAGACCTCCACGGCAGTGTCGCCGTAATCGTTCAGCTGTGCGCCGGGCGTCGTGATCGGGTCCTCGGACCAGCCGACGAACACCATCGCGTTGTCGTCCACGTCGTTCGGGTCCTGATACGACACGCTGTAATCGCGGATGTCGACGTACCAGTCCTCTTCGTTCTCGCCCAGAAGGTCCAGACGGCGGGTGAACGCGATCGGGAAGATTCCGCTTGCCGCGTCGTACTGGTCGTGGAATACGACGTAGACGTAGTGCGTGAACTTCGCGTACAGGTGAACGACGTCGTCCTCGTCGATGTCGAGCGGCTGACTGAAATCGTACGGCGTGCTCCACAGCTGCGGATCGGCCGGGTTGGCGGAGCCGCGGTACCAGCCCGCGAACGTCGCCTCCTGATCCTGCGGATTGACGGGGTTCTGCGGCGCGACCGGGTACTCGCCCTCGCGCACGATCTGGACATAAGCCGGGTTCTCCGTGTCGGTGTTCAGCCAGTACGCTTCGTATTCGAGATACTCGTTCAGCGTGTAGAAATAGAACGTGCGCGTGTGGACCGTGCCGTTGACGACGTAGACCGAGAAGTGGTCCGTGGAGAACGTGACGGAATCGCCGCGCACCTCCGGCGCGATCGCCGTCACCTTCGCGTCCTCCTTCCGCCCGTCGCCCGCAAAGTGGACGACGTTCACATCGGCGTAATCCTTCAGCTCGGAATCGACGAGCGTGACGGTCACGCGGACCTTGCCGCGCGGCTCGTACACATGCGTGCTGTCCGCCGCGTCGACGATCTTGACGTCAAACGCGCGCGCAAAGCCGAGGTGGTCCGCATCCGTGCCGACCGCCTTCATGCTTTCATTGAGATAAAATCTGTAATCGGGATCCTTCTCGGTGATCTCGCGCACGGAAAGCGCGGTTCCCTCGACGGGAATACCCGCGGAAAGATCGTATTCCGCCGTGATCCGGTAGGTGTTGCCGTCGCCTGCCGCCACGAGCGTTTCCAGCTCGACCACAGCGTACAGGCCGTCCGCCGCTGCATCGAACGCGATCCAGCCGTCCTCGGCGTCGACGATCGCAATGCGCTCGCCCTCGCCGTCCCCTGCCACGCAGTACACGGCCAGGCGCTTTGCGCCGAACGATTCGGAATAGAGATGCACCGTGATCGGTTCGTCCGCCCATGCGCCGCCGTTCCGCTTCTGCGGTTCGCCGGAGTTCACACGAAGATTGTACGCGGCAAGGACGAATCCGGTCTTGATCACCGCGGCGGCGGGATCCGCTTCCGCCTTCACGTCTTCGGGCAGCGCGCCGGAAAGGTACACGCTGTCGCTGATGTGCAGCACCTTGCCCTCCGGCTTCTGCTGCGTATCCTGCCGCACGGACAGCACGACGTCGACCTTCTCCTCGCCCGCGTACATGCGCAGCACGATCCGGTCAAACGCCGCAAGCGCCGTCACGGTCCACGCGCCGTCCTCTTCCTTCAGCTCGATCGCCGTTTCGTCGCCTTCGCGCACGGAAACATCGCGCAGCGCGTCGGCCTCAATGCCGTTTTCCGCAAGCAGCGCGGAAAGCGCCAGCGCGTCGCCGGGCTTTGCAAAGGTATACGCGAGCTCGACCGGCTTCTTCTCCGGATAGCCCAGCGTGATCGTCAAAACGTCCGTTTCGGTCGTGACTGTCAGCGTCGCAAGCGCGAACGTGCCGGTCGCCGTCAGCGTGATGCGTTCGAGGTTCAGCTTCTCCTCGTCCTCCGTCTCGACCTCGGTCTCCGACAGCTTCACGCGGTCGCTGTCCACGGAGAGCGTCGCGTTCTTTGTGATCTTTTTGCCGACCGCTTTCAGGATCTCGACAAGGTATACGGTTTCCTTTGTAAACAGATAATCCGGCTTCGGCACGGGCGTCGGCGTCGGCGTCTCTTCGGGCGTTTCGGTCGCTTCCGGCACTTCGGCTGCGGGCGTTTCGTTCGGTTCCTGCGATTCTTCGGGCGTTTTTTGATCCTCGGCGGGGGACTCCGTCGGATCGGACGTTTCAACAGGCTGTTCGGAGGGCGCGGCAACCACGACGGGCTCCGTTTCGGATCCGTCGTCCTCTGCGATCGCAGACAGCGGGAACAATCCCGCCGCCATAATGACGCTGAGCAGCAGCGCAATTCCTTTCTTTCGCCATCGTTCAAAACGATTCATACCGTTTTTCCCCCTGTCTTATTGTTTCAATTCGGACATCTTGCCGAAAAACCGTCCGAACACCGGTATTTTTTCGGTTTTATCCGATTTTTGGCTATACGAAGCCAAGGTCGCCCATTGAACCAACATGCATTATAGCACATCTTCCGTCTTTTGTCCAAAAAAATTTTTATGCAGAGCGGTTTTTTTTATGAAAGTTCACATTTTTGACACGAAATCCGGCATTTTTTGACGCATTTTCCCCGCTGCGCCGCCGTCGGCCACACTGTCCACGGCCGTTTTCCACCTTATCCACCGAATTATCCACAATCCTTGTATTTATGGGCCGTTTTTTCGCGGCGTGTATGTGGACAACTCGGAAAACGGGCATAAAACGAGGGTATCAAAAAGCGGAACGGGAAGATGATATCTTCCCCTACAGTATGCGACCGGCCGAAAACGCGGACCGTTTGCGGCGAAATCATAAAAAGAAAAGGCGTTTTGCGCCTTTTCATCCGACAAGTGTTCATTTATATACTGTCGCCGCAAACGGTCTGGCCCCTTCTACGACAGCCTGTGTTTTTTGATTTTCCAGCGTCGGCCTGCCTTCTCGATCGCGTGCACGGCATAGACGCCCAGCCCCAGCAGCAGGAACGAATAGTAGCAGAGGAACCGCCAGATCAGCATCGCCCAGAAGAGGCCGGACACATCGAGCTGATTGAACAGCAGATAGAACGAGCCCTCGGCCGCGCCCGCGTTGCCGGGCGTCGGAACGAACGCCACGGAAGCGTAGACGTACACGCACATGGACAGCGACTGCCAGAAGCCGATCTTTGCGCCGAACGCGTTGACGACGAAGTAGGGGATCGAGCAGATCGCGATCTGATACAGGATCGACAGCGCAAACAGCGCGACGAGAATGCGGCTCTTTGCGATCATCTTCAGGCTGTCGGAATACCGTTTGATCCCGTATTCCGCCTGCTCGATCGCACGCGCCGGGTCCTTGATGATGCGGAGCTTCGCGCCGATGCGCACGAAAAGCCCGACGATGGCCGTGACGACCTTCGGAGCGAGCGCCGAAAGCACGATAAGGATCGGAACGAACGCGTACAGGACCAGACCGATGTACGCGGCGATCCGGATGCCCAGGACCTCGCTTGCGCTGTGCTCGAACGTGAACATGACAAGCGCCAGCAGCACGAAACCGAGCTGCATCGTGACAAACGACGCAAGCGGCATCGCCGAGCATGCGCCTGCCGGATAGCCCTTGCTGTGCAGATGCCAGATCTGGAAGGGTTGTCCGCCCGCGCCGGACGGCGTGATATAGTCGTAATACTTGCCGAGCACGGACGTCTCGAACGCGGTCCGCAGCGACACGCGCTCCTTGAGCCGGTGCATCATCAAAAGATACTTAACGGTCTCCGCCGCGATCGCCGCGGCCAGACACCCGACCGCACCGAGCAGAAAGAGCAGGTTTTTGCCGGAGAACGGATTGCCGGACAGCGGCTGCGCAGGCTTGGAAAAGTCGTTGCGCGCCGTGAAGAACAGAACAAGGCCGTTCGCCGCCAAAAACAGCACCACGATCAGGACGCGCAGCACCTTTTGCCGCTTCGTCCTGCGCTTTTCCTGTTTCTGTTCCTCTTCCGATCTGCCGAGCTGTTCCGGTTTTTCTTCCATTTGCGATCTCTCTCCGTTTTGCGGGTGCTATGATAGCATAGTTTTTCCCGAACTGCAAGAGAAAATCACATCTCGTCGAAACGGGATGCGCGCGGCGTCTTATCCGATCGGGATCCGCCGGATCCAGTAGCCCGCGCCGTCGCTGCCGCGAAGAAAACGCGTAAACCCAACGAGCGCGCGCGGCGGACGCGGTGCGGCGCGGCCACGCACCGCAAGAATCCGAACAGCGCCGCCGGGACCGTCCCACATCCCTTCGTAATGCGGCAGCACGTCCGGTCCGTCGACAAACCGCCACTTCGCACCCGGAAACGCCTGCGGAAACAGGTCAATGCCGATATTATCCTTATTTTGCACCATATTCACCGTTTCATACGCCTTATAGAACGCTTCCGCATGTCGCAGCAGCAGCGAAAACTCCTCTGTGTCGCGCACGGTTTCGGCAATATCGGCCGGCGGATCCGTCTCTATGGTGTTATTTAGGGATAGATCATCCGCAAAATCGGCGCGCGCGTCCGCAGGTTCCGGCTGTTCTTGCGTCATATTCGTCTCATCTTGAACGGTTTCCGGCTCCTCCGCCTTCTTGGTGTATATTTGGGATACTCTTTTGCGAAACACATCGAGCGGCACGTCGGAGGATGCGGCGGCAAAGCAGGTCTCCCGCTCCCCGTCCGTGCCGAGCAGCGCGACCGCGTCCGGCAGACAGACCTCGGTTCCGGGCAGGATCGGAACGTCCTCCGTTTCGGAAAACAGCCGGTATTGTCCCTCGACCGGCGCGGTCAATGTGAAGCTCGCGCGGCCGTTCTCCGTGCGCAGCAGTCCGACGGGCGACCCGTCCGAACGTCTTACGATCCAATAGCGCAGCATCAAATCACCTCCCCGCTATTGTATTTTTTCCGATTTCATAGTATGATAGCATCAGAGTATTATCGGAGGGCATCTATGGTATATCTGATTGCATTGCTCTTGGGACTGGTGCAGGGACTGTGCGAGTTTCTTCCGGTCTCCAGTTCGGGGCATTTGTTTTTGATCGAAAAGCTGACGCAGGGTGCGGTCGGCGAGGATCATTTCGGCATGTTTTTTACGGTCATGCTGCACGTCGCGACGTTGGTGACCGTCTGCGTCGTTTATCGCGAGCAGCTTTGGGGCATCCTGAAACACCCGATCCAGCCGCTGACGCTGCATCTGATCGTCGCGACGCTGCCGACGGTCGTGTTTGCGCTGATCCTCAAAAAGTTCGACAAGCTCGACGCGTGGCTGGAGCAGGGCAACCTGCTCGGCGTGAGTTTCCTGCTGACCGCGGCGTTTCTGACCGTGAGCGAGCTGATGTGCCGCCGCCGCAGGGCAAAGAAGTCGATCGACACAATGCGCTGGACCGACGCGCTCGCGATCGGCGGAATGCAGGCGATCGGCGTGCTGCCGGGCGTATCGCGCTCCGGCTCGACCATCGCGGGCGCACTCGGCATGCGGATCGACCGCAAGAGCGCGGCGAACTTTTCGTTTTTGCTGTCGGTCCCGGCGATCCTCGGCAGCTTTGTGCTGGAGCTCTATAAACTCGTCAAGGAGCCGTCGTCGGTCAATTTCAATCTGGAGTTCGGCGTCGCGCTGATCCTTGCGATGCTCGTCGCGGCGATCTCCGGCTACTTTGCGATCCGCTTCATGATCCGGCTGATCACGAACAAGGGTCTGCTCGGCTTTGCGATCTATACCGGCGCGCTTGGGATCGTCGTGCTGATCCTGCAGATCACCAAGACCTGGGGATTCGGCTTTACACCGTTCGGAGGATAAGAGGATAACATGAGACTGGATAAGTGGTTAAAGGTTTCGCGCATCATCAAGCGGCGCACCGTCGCAAACGAGGCGGCGGGCGCGGGACGCGTTTCGATCAACGGCAAGGTCGCAAAACCCGCGAGCGAGGTCAAGCCGGGCGACACGATCGACATCCTGCTCGGCGGCAGGCACATGCTGTGCCGCGTCGAAAAGACGCCGGAGGTCGTGCGCAAGGAGGACGCGGACTCGCTGTACACCGTGCTTTCGGGGGACGCATGAACGCCGTCGGGATCCTGCTGTGCGGCGGCGCGTCGAACCGCATGGGCTTTGACAAGCTGAATACGCCCCTTGCGGGCAGGACCGCGATCGAACGCTCGATGGACGCGCTCGTACAGGGCGGCTGCGATTCGCTCGTATTCGTCGTGAGCGAGGCGAGCCGACAGACGGTCGCTTCGCTTGCCGTGCCCGTGCCGTTTTCGGTCGTGCCGGGGGGCAAAGAACGTACCGACTCCGTGCGAAACGGACTCAATGCGGCAGACGGCGGCGTTGCCGTCATCCACGACGCGGCGCGCTGCTTTGTCACGCCCGATCTTGTACGCCGCTGCATTGACGCCGCAAATGCGACCGGCTCCGGCGTGGCCGCGCTGCCCGTGACCGATACGGTCGTGCGCATCGAAAACGGCGTGTCGGAAACGCTCGACCGCAGCAAGCTCTTCCGCATGCAGACGCCGCAGGCGTTTTCTTTGGACCGGATCCGGGCAGCCTATGCAGAGGGGACCTTTGCGACCGACGACGCGACACTGTACGCAAGACGGTTCGGCGCGCCGACGCTGGTTGCGGGGTCCGAGGACAACCGCAAGCTGACGAC
>CAKJYC010000052.1 GCA_918244965.1 Clostridiales bacterium
ATCTCGGAGAGCGTGTCGGCGACGTCCTTTCTCTCCTCGTCGCGGACCAGCGTGTTGACCGTGACGTGCACCTGCACGCCGTGCGCATGGCAGAACCGCACCGCTTCGACAAGGCGATCGCCGGTGAACTGTCCCGCGTTTCTTCTTGCGTTGCAGGCGCCCGCGCCGAAATAGACCGCGTCCGCCCCCGCGTATACGGCGGCTTCCAGCGATCCCTCGGTCCCGACAGGCGCCAGGATTTCCGGATTGTGCAGCATGTGTTCCATCGTTCCTATTATATCGGGCGCGCGGCGCAATTGCAACCGCAACTTTGCTCTTGCATTCACGGACGGTTTTGGGTATAATATGCAGTACCATCTGGGGGTAACGCATCATGAGGAAACACAGGAAAAACGCACCGCAGCCCGTTGAGACGCAGCCTGCGGCGACGTCTGTCGAAACGCCGGTCAAAAAGAGAAAACGCCGCTTCGGCGACCGTGCGGACGGGTACCGGCTGCGTTCGCTGCAGCCGATGGCGAAGGTCTCGCCTTACATCATGCCCAACCGCTCCGGCGCGAGCGTCTATTTTCACGAGTCGATCGAGATCACCGAGGCGGAAAACTATATCCGCAAAAAGAGAAATCAGGGCCTGAAGGGCTTCGGGTTCATGCATCTGCTGCTTGCGGCGTACGTGCGCACCGTGTCGCTGCGTCCGCAGGTCAACCGCTTCATCTCCGGTCAGCGCATCCATTCGCACGGCGACGACATCGTTGTTCTTTTGACGATCAAGCGTGAGATGACCGTCGACGCCGAGGAAACGATCATCAAGATGCACTTCTCCCCCACCGACACGGCGGACGACATCTATAACAAGATGCAAAAGCTGATCGACGAGAACCGCGAGGCCAATCCGGACAGCGGCTTTGACAACACGGCGAAGATCTTCAACTTCATTCCCGGTCTGCTGCTGAAGCACGCGGTCTGGCTTCTGAAGCTGTTCGACTACTTCGGCTGGCTGCCGAAAAAGCTCCTGGAGGTCAGCCCGTTCCACGGCTCGATGTTCATCACGTCGATGGGGTCGCTCGGCATTCCGCCGGTATTCCATCATCTGTATGATTTCGGCAACATCCCCGTCTTCCTGTCGTTCGGCGCAAAGTACAAGCAGACCGAGCTGAAGGCGGACGGCACGCCCGTGCAGCGCAAGTACATCGACTACAAGATCGTGTGCGACGAGCGCATCTGCGACGGCTTCACGCTCGCATCGTCCTTCAAGCATTTCAAAACGTATTTCCGCAATCCGCACGTCCTTGACGAGAAGCCGGAAACCGTTGTAAGCGATGTCGACTGAGAAAAAGAAAAGCAAACATACGCGCGGATATCTGCGCCTTGAACGTGTCAGGATCATCGAGTTCGCCTGTATCGGACTCGTGATTCTGCTGTTTTTGGGATTGGCGGTCTTTTACGGAACAAGGCCGGGCAAAGAAGAGCCCGAAGCGGAGCAGACGCCTTTGCCGACGGAGGATCCGCATGACCGCGGACGATATGTCTTTTCCGCGCTTGAGGAGGCGGGCTTTGTACTGACCGCGAACGCGGACGGCTATGACGTGCAGGCGCCGAACGGCACCGCGCTGACGCTGCGGCTTGTCGGCAACGACGACGGGATCCTGACGCTTTCGGTCGAAGGGCCGCTCTGCGCGCAGTCCGATGACGATTCGGCGGTCGCGCAGGCGCTGCGTGCGATGGATACGCAGACGCTCGACGCGCTGCGCGAACTGTTCGACGCCGTGCTCCCCGTCTTTCATCGCACGATCAAGGACAGCGATACGATCGTCAGACAGTGCCGCAAGGTCGCCGACAGCGGCACGCCCTATTATGCCGCGTTCGGCAAGTACACGCTCTCCGTCGAGTCCGACCCCGACGCGATCCCGCAAACCGTTCTGATCACGCTGACGCGCAATCCGTAAGAACGTTATTCCTCGTCTGCGCCGTTCTCCGGCTTCAGCCGCATGCGGTCCCAGAGCCCGTATTTTTCGGTGTTGGTGATCGCATGCATCATCTTGACGTCCGCATCCGGCACCAGCGTGCACAGGTATTTGATGAGGTTCTTCGCCTCCTCACGCTTGGTCTGGCCCGCGACGTCGCAGTTTGGCGGCAGCACGGGCAGCTCCAGCTGCTTCGCAACCGAGAGGCAGTATTTTTCCGGCACATAGATCATCGGCCGTATCACGGTGATGTCCCGGCGCGAAAGATAGGTGACCGGCGCGAACGTGTTCATCCGGCCCTCATACAGCAACGACATCAGGAAGGTTTCGAGCACGTCCTCGCGGTTGTGTCCGAGCGCGACCTTGTTGCATCCACGTTCCTTGGCCGCGGTGTTCAGCGCGCCGCGCCGCAGCTTCGCGCACAGCGCGCACGGCGAGCGCTCTGCCCGGTATTCAAACACGACCTTGCCGATCTCCGTCGGCAGCACCTCGAACGGAACGCCGACCTTTTCGGCATACGCGCGGATCGGCTCGGTGTTCTGGTACTTGAGTCCGAGGTCGAGCATGATCGCGATCACATCGAATTTCGTATAGGAGAAGCGCTGATACAGCTTCATCGCCTGCATCAGAAGCAGCGAGTCCTTTCCGCCGGACACGCCGACGCAGATCCGGTCCCCGTCCTCGATCATATGATATTTTTCATCCGCGCGGCGAATGCTTCCTAAGATCCGTTTCATGGCCTCTCCCTCCCGTTTGGCACAGTATACCGCAGTTTCCGCGCCCTGTAAAGTAAATCCTATGTGTTAAAAATGTAAAGGAAGGTTAAATTGTTTGCGGAAAGATTGCAGAACGGTCCTATGTTTGGTATACTGTTAAATTATCGAAGTACTGTCGGAGGCGATACGGCTTTATGGGCGTCAGTTTTCCGGATATCTTTCTGATCGGTGTGGGCCTGTCCATGGACGCGTTTGCCGTGGCCATGTGTCAGGGCGTGACCATGAAAAAGCTGGACCTGAAGCGCACAGCTCTGATCGCGCTGTTCTTCGGCGCATTTCAGGCGCTGATGCCGCTTCTGGGCTTTACGCTCGGCTCCACCTTCGCGTCCGCGGTCACGATCGGTCCGTGGATCGCCGCGGGGCTTTTGCTGCTGCTCGGCGCGAAGATGCTGATCGACGGCATCCGCAACAAAGACGACGAGCCGTCGGACGCCGGTACGGTCGGCAAGCTGTTCGCGCTGGCGATCGCGACCAGCATCGACGCGTTCGCGGTCGGCGTGTCGTTCTCCATGGAGGACGGCGTCTCGTGGTTCGGCCCCGGTACAAGCATATTCCTTGCGATCCTTGTGATCGGCGCGACGACGTTCCTGCTGTCGTGGCTCGGCGTATGGATCGGCAACCGCTTCGGGCTCAAATACCACCGTGCGGCAACGATCTTCGGCGGCGTAGTGCTGATCCTGATCGGGATCAAGACCCTGCTGGATGCATGCGGCATACTCCCCGATTTTCTGCATTTTCGTACAGTATCTGCAGTGCTCTCTCTGCATATGCTTTCGATATGAACAGGAGCTCCGTAAAAAGCCGGATCCCGGTCGTTATACTGATTCTGCTGATGGCTGCGCTGGTCGCGCTGACCGTCTGCGCCATGACGCTGAAGCCTGCCGCGGAAGCGCCGCAGGACGTCATCCTTCCGGTGCATGCGATGCAGGAAACGCTCCGCACCGCCGTCCCCGCAACGCCGACGCCTGCGCCGACCATTGCGCCGGTGCCGGCCTCGGATCCTCCCGCCGACGCTGACGCGCAGTACCCCTTCTGGTCGGAGGGTGAGCTGTGGAACGGCAACAGCTACCGCAGCCCGACGCTGTCCGTGGACCTCAAAACGGTCTGCGACGCCACGACCTTTCAAAAGCGCGTCACCTACTATGTCGCCGATATCCACGTCAGCGACGTCACGCAGATCCGAACGGAGGCGTACAGCGGCAGCTTCAGCCGCACGCGCTACGGCAGTGTCAAGACGATGGCCGACCGGGTCCACGCGCTGATCGCGATCTCCGGCGATTACTGCGGCTGTCATTCGCGGTCGCTGGTCATCCGCAACGGCGAGGTCTACCGCACGGTCCATAGAGGCGGCGACGTCTGTCTGCTGCTGAAAAACGGCGAGATGAAAACCATCCTGAGCAACGAGGTGAACATCTCCGGGATCCTCAAGGAGGACGTCTGGCAGGCATGGGAGTTCGGCCCCGCGCTGCTGAACGACAAGGGCGAGGCGCGCACGTCGTTCCCGTCGAGCGACGTCACGCCGACGAATCCCCGCAGCTGCATCGGCTGTATCGAGCCCGGTCATTACCTGTTCGTCGTGGTGGACGGCCGCCAGAAGGCGTCGCACGGACTGACGCTCAGGGAGCTTGCGAAGCTCATGCAGTCACTCGGCTGCAAGCAGGCCTACAACCTCGACGGCGGCGCGTCCGCGCACATGTACTGGAAGGGAAAGATTTACAACAAGCCCAGCAAGGGCGGCCGCAGTATCTCCGATATCATCTATATCGCAAAGGAGCCGTACGACGCGTCCCGTTTCTTTGCCGGAAAGAAAGGTCGATCCAAATGAAGCAAGCATTCAGGATCTCGAAAATGCTTCTGTGTCTGCTGCTGATCTGCGCCTGCGGCGCGCAGCAGCAAGTCGAAACGCCCCCCGCGGAAACGCCTGCGGCAACGCCCGTCGTGACGCCGGAGCAGGTTTCCGAGGAGCTGCTGACGCTGATCACGCCCTCGCCGACCCCGACGCCGGAGCCGACCCCGACGCCCTCTCCCACGCCGACGCCGACCCCCGTGCCGACGCCCGCGCCGACGCCGGAGCCCGAAGGCCTGATCGGCTGGAGCAAGGGCGGCTTCGTCCCGCGTGCGGAAAAGGTGCAGACCGAGACCGAGTATATCGGCGAAAACCTGCACGTGACCGTCACGACCGTAGTGGATGATACAGCGTACAAGCGGCGCGTGGTCTACTATGTCACCGACATTTATCTGCGGGACATCCGCTGCTTCCGCACCGCCGCTGCACGGGATTTCCGGTCCACTGTACGCGACGACGTGGCAAAGATCGCCCAACGTGCAAACGCGCTGGCCGCGATCTCCGGCGATATGTTCAACCACGACCCGCACCGGCTGGTCATCCGCAACGGCGTCGTGTACGATACGAAGCTGTACAGCAACTGGGACGTATGCTTTATTTATCTGGACGGGACCATGCAGACCATGACCGCGGAAGAATACTACAACACGCCGCTGCGCGACGACGTTTGGCAGGCGTGGCAGTTCGGTCCTTCGCTGCTCGATGCGGAAGGCCATGCGCTCGACAAGTTCCCGACCTCGAACGTCAAGGTGCAGAACCCGCGCTCCGTGATAGGCTATTACGAGCCCGGCCATTACTGCTTCGTCACCGTCGACGGTCGGCAGAAGGAATCCCGCGGGCTTGAGATGTACGAGCTGGCGCAGCTGATGGAATCGCTCGGCTGCAAGGCCGCGTTCAACCTCGACGGCGGCAAGTCCGCGTCGCTGTACTGGAACGGCGTCATCTACAACAAGCCCAGCAACGGCGGCCGCGACATGTCGGACATCGTCTATGTGATAGACTATGAAGAACCGTGATGCAATGTAAAGCGGGAGCTTCCGATCGATCGGAAGCTCCCGTTTTTTTACAGATCCGTTTTTATATACCGGCGATAGGTCGTAAACCCCATCGCTTCATAGAACGCCAGCGCGTCGCGGTTGAATTCCCACATGTTAAGCTCAAGGCGCCTGAAGCCCTGCTCCCTTGCAAACGCGCGGATAAAGTCCATCAGCTCGGTCGCAACGCCCTGTCTGCGATACGCTTCGTCCACGCAGAATTCGTCGATATCGAGATAGTCGCGCTCGTACATGAAAGGGTTTTCTGGCTTTTGTATGTGGTGCAGCACGGCAAAACCTACGATCGCACCGTCGCGCTCGCACACTGCGATCCGCTGCATGGGATCGTTCCAGACGGTGTATATGTGATCGGCAAGCTCCTCGGAAAAGCCGGGCTTGAAGATCGTCGGCTCCCCCTGTACATGCAGCTCGTTGACCTGCCTGCGCAGCACGTTGACGCTGTCAAGCTCGTGTTTTTCGGCAAATCGTACCATATGCCCTCCTGTCAAATCCTCAGAAAACCGCAGCATCCGAGCCGGGAAAGCGGACGGAACCCCAACGCCTTGTAAAATGCGACCGTTTCCGGCAAATCATCGGTCAACAGTCCGATCTGCCGTACATGACTGAACCGGGCAAGCGCCTCCCGTACAAGCGCGGAGCCCACGCCCTTCCGCTGATATGCGGGAAGAACCAATATATCCTGTATGAATACGATCGTTTCTCCGTCGCCGACCGCCCGAAGGATCCCGATCAGCTTGTCGTCCGTATAAGCGCCCAGAACAAGCAGCGAATGCGCAAACCCGCGTTCGAGCGCCGCCAGATCGTCGGTATACGCCGTCCAGCCAACCGAGGCGTACAGCGCCGCGATCTCAGGCGCACGATACGGCGCGTATTCACGAATCTTCATGGTTCTTCATCCTTTCCGCTGTATGGTAAAGCTCATGCACATTGGTTTCCTTAAAAAGAAAAAGCCGCAAAAGCGACTTTTTCTCTTTGGTCGAGGCGACTGGATTTGAACCAGCGGCCTTTTGGTCCCGAACCAAACGCGCTACCAAACTGCGCTACGCCTCGACATTGGAGCCAAAGAGGGGACTCGGACCCCTGACCTACGCATTACGAGTGCGTCGCTCTACCGACTGAGCTACTTTGGCGGACCTTTTCTATTATAGGCAAAGAACCTTGTTCTGTCAAGTCTTATTTTTGATGTTTTTCCTATATTGTTGTCCCCGCGCATCTGTGCGGAAGACAAAGAGCCGATCGCGGCTGCGATCGGCTCCCTTGGGTTTGGATTACTCCTCGTCCGGCTTGTAGTTTGCAAACAGGCTCGCCAGAGAAGTGGTGGTCTGCTGTACCGGCGGGATCTCGTAGTCGCCGTCCTCAGAGTTGCGGCGGCGGCGATCCGGGCGGGACTCACGGCGTTCGCCGTTGTCCTGCGCGCGGCGGGCATTGCGCTCCTCACGCTCCTTGTTCTGCTGCTCGCGCTGTGCCTCGCGCTGGGCCTTGCGCTCTGCGCTGATGCGCTCACGCTCCGCCTTCTCGGCTGCCAGCTGCTCTGCGATCTCCGGATTCTCCTCGATCAGAGCGTCCTTGCGGGACAGGCTGATGCGCTTTGCTTCAACATTGACGTCGAGCACCTTGCAGCGAACGATATCGCCGACCTTGATCTCGTCCTCGACCTTTTCGATGCGATGGACGCCGACCTGGGAAATGTGGATGAGACCGTCGATCGTGGGCTCAAGCGCAACGAACGCGCCGAACGGAACGATGCGGACGACCTTGCCCTCAACGATCGTGCCGATCGGGTACTTCTCGGCCGCCTTGGTCCAAGGCTTCGGCTGGAGCTGCTTGTAGCCCAGCGAAATGCGCTCCTTCTCACGGTCAACGCCGAGGATCAGGACCTCGATCTCCTGGCCGATGGACAGCGCGTCGCTCGGATGCTTGACTCTGCCCCATGCGCAGTCGGTGACGTGTACGAGACCGTCGAGACCGCCGATGTCAACGAACGCACCGAAATCGGTGATGCGGCGAACGACGCCGTGGATCTTCTCGCCGACGACGAGCGCGTCCCACTTCGCGGCCTTCGCAGCCTTGGCTTCCTCAACGAGGACCTGCTTGATGGACGCGACGATACGCTTCTTGGCCTTGTCTGCTTCGAGGACCTTGACCTTGATGGTCTTGCCGACATAGTCGTTCAGGTTCTCGACATATTTCGTGGAAACGTGCGAAGCCGGAACGAACGCGCGAACGCCGTTGATGTCCGCGATCAGTCCGCCCTTGACGACCTCCTTGACCACAGCCTCAAAGGTCTTGCCTTCGACGTCTTCTGCGAACATTTCGTCCATCAGCTTCTTGCCTTCGACATTCTTGCGGGAAAGGCGGACATTGCCTTCACCGTCGTTGACCATGAGGACTTCTACGTCGATGCTGTCACCCTCTTTGACAACGTCTTCCGCACGGACTTCGGGATCCGCTGAGAATTCTCCCTTCGGAATCACGCCGTCAGCCTTGTAGCCGATGTTGACGAAAACTTCGCCGTCCACGATCTGGAGCACGGTGCCCGTGATCACCTGGCCGGGACGAATCCGCTTCACGGTCTTTTCAAAGGCCTGTTCAAAAGTCTCCGGCTCGGCTTCCGCCTCTGCCTCGACAGCAACGGGTTCTGCTGCTTCTGCGACTGCTTCAACCGCTTCTTCGACGGCGGCGGGCGCTTCTTCGACCGCTTCCTCAACCGCTTCGACGACCGGCTTGGTCTCTTCTGCAACAACTTCAGTGGTTTCGGCGACAACCTCAGCGGGAGCTTCCGCTTCGATGGTTTCAACTGTCGTCTTTTCGAGTTCGCTCATTACTTGTTTAACCTCCCTAATCATCGCTGTTGGCGTCGATGCGCCTGCGATTACACCTATTATATCATCGTGTTTTATTTTTGCAAGAGCAATTTTCCCGATTCCATCAATGATTTCGGACTTTTTGCATGTTTTTTGGCACAAATCCAGCAGTGCGCAGGTGTTCGCGCTTGTTTCGGAGCCGAGAACGAAAATCCGTGTACAGCGCCCGGCAAGCAGTTTTGCCTCCGCCTGCCGCTGCCGCGTGGTGTCGCAGATCGTACAGAATGCATGCAGATCGGACACGCGTTCTTTGAGGATCATCAGCGTCGCGTCGTACATTTCGGCCTTGGCGGTCGTCTGGGAAACGAACGTCAGCGCTTCGCACGGACCGAGCTTTCGGGCGTCCTCCGGTCCGGTCAGGATCACGGCGTTTTCCCCCGCGCGGCTTTTGATCCCGACGACCTCCGGATGCACGGGCTTTCCGAGGATCGCGACGCGCTCCCCCGCCGCTGCCGCCTTTTCGACGATCCTGTGGATGCGCTTGACGAACGGACACGTGGCGTCGATCACGCGGATGCCCTTCTGTTCGCATGCCGAAAAGACCTCCGGCGGCGCGCCGTGCGCCCGGATCACGAGCGTATCGCCCGCACCGAGCCCCTCGATCGAATCGACCGCGCGGATGCCGCGCGCTTCGAGCTCCGCGACGACGCCCTCATTGTGGATGATCTTGCCGTAGGTAAAGACGTGCGCGCCGGTTTCGGCCGCGGCGTTGACCAGCTCGATCGCCCGCGATACGCCGAAGCAGAAGCCGCTGTGCTTTGCAACGAGAATCCGCATCACATCGCCTCCGCAATGTCGCGCAGCGTATTCATGGCGTCCGTGATCGCGGCGTTGACCGCGTCGACCGGCTTTTTGCCGGGACAGCGCGCCTTGACCTCGCCCGGATAGATCGGATCGCCGACCGCGACTTTGAGCCTTTGTCCGAATCTGCGGTCGTGATGCACGATGTACAGCGGCACGATCGGCGCGTCGGCGCGCAGTGCGATGAACGCGCAGCCCCTGTCGAACGCGTCCATGTCGCGCTCGGTCGCGCAGCGATGGCCCTCCGGGAACACGCCGAACGCCTTGCCCTTTTCGAGCAGACTGCACGCGTGGCGGATCGACTTCGTGTCCGCCGTGCGCTGATTGACCGGGAATGCCAGCATCGACCGGAAGAGCGTGATCATCAGCTTTGAGGAGAACAGCGTCGACTTCGCCATGAAGTGGATGCAGCGCCAGACGATCGCCGCGATCCACACCGGGTCGGTCATCTTGACGTGGTTGGACACATAGATGACCTTACCCTTGCTTTTCAGCGCGGTACGATTATGGATTTTCGGCCGTCCGTACAGGTTAAAGAACAGCTTGACGAACGGGCACAGGATCGCGTACAGCATGTCAGACCTCCGCGAGGATCGCTTCCACCGCCTCTTCGATCGTCATCTCCGTCGTGTCGATGCGCTTCGTGTCCGCGCCGCAGTACAGCGGCTTGTACGCGCGCTCGGAATCCTGTTTGTCGCGGCGAATGATGTCCGCAAGGATCGTCTCATATTCGGCGGGCTGACCGCTTTCGATGAGCTGCTTATACCGCCGGTTGGCGCGCTCCTCGGCCGACGCGGTCACAAAAAACTTGTACGGCGTGTCAGGCAGGACGTTCGTGCAGATGTCGCGGCCGTCCATGACCACGCGCTGCTCGTGCGCCACCTCGCGCTGCAGCTCGGTCAGCCGGTCGCGCACGGCGGGCACGCGGCTCACCAGCGACGCGCCCTGGCTGATCTCCTCGGTGCGCAGCTCACCCGTAACGTCCTCGCCGTCGACCAGAATGTGCTGCTCGCCGGTCTCCGAATAACGAACCTTCATGTCGATCGCGCCGATCAGCGTCGCAACCGCCGCCTCGTCGTCAAACGCGACGCCGTGCCGCTTTGCCGCGACCGCGACCGCGCGGTACATCGCGCCCGTGTCGAGATACGGAATGTTCAGGATCGCCGCGATGCGCTTTGCGACCGTGCTCTTGCCCGCGCCCGCGGGTCCGTCGATGCCGATGCTCTGTTTCATATGCTTATACCTCCGTAGGAATGCTGCTGCCTGCCAGCGCGCCCGTCGACCAGGCGATCTGCAGGTTGAATCCGCCCGTAAAGGCGTCGGTGTCGAGCATTTCGCCCGCAAAAAACAGGTTCTTCACCTTCTTGGATTCCATCGTGGACGGGTTGACCTCCCGCGTGGAAACGCCGCCGCGCGTGACGATCGCCTCCGAAAAGCCGCGCGCCGCCTTCACATGCAGCTTGAGTCCCTTCAGCGTGTCGACAAGCGCCTTCCGCTGCGCCTTCGTGCAGCCGGATGCCGGCGCCGCCGCGTCGATCCCTGCCTCCCTGAGCACGACGCCCAGGAGCTTTTGCGGCAGCAGGCCGTACAGCGCGCCGCCCATCGCCTTCCGGTTGTTCGCGGCAAGATCGCGCAACAGCCTTGCGTCCAGCTGTTCCTCGGACAGTCCAGGCTTGAGGTCGATCGAAAGCAGCGCGCCCTCAGCCGCGCCCGCGAGCAGCGCCGACGCCGACAGCACCAGCGGACCGCTGACGCCGAAATGCGTGAACAGCATCTCGCCGAGCTCGGAATAGACCTCCCTGCCCTTTTGGCTGTACGCCGTGAGCGTGACGTTTTTCAGCGTCAGCCCCGACAGCTCCGCACACCATGTCTCCTCCGTTTCGAGCGGAACGAGCGACGCGCACACCGGCTCGATCGTGTGGCCGAGCGTCTGTGCAAACCGCAGTCCGTCGCCCGTGCTGCCGGTGGACGGATACGAAAGCCCGCCGGTTGCGAGAACGACCGCGTCGAACGGCTCGACGGTCTGCCCGATCCTGACGCCGGAGACCGCGCCGTTTGTGGTGACGATCCCGGACACGCGCGTGTTGAGCCGCACCTCGACGCCCGCCGCGCGAACCGTGCGCTCCAGGGCCTTCAGGATGTCGCTCGAATGGTCGGACGCCGGGAACACGCGCTGGCCGCGCTCGATCTTCAGCGGCACGCCCGCCGCCTCGATCAGCGCCATGATCGCCGCGCTGTCAAAGTGCGCGTAAGCGCTGTACAGAAAGCGCGGATTGCGGATCACATGCCGGAAAAAGCCCTCGCGGTCCGCCGCGTTCGTGACGTTGCAGCGGCCCTTGCCGGTGATGAACAGCTTTTTGCCGAGCTTTTCGTTCTGTTCGAGCAGCGTGACACGGTGTCCGTTTTCCGCCGCCTTGATCGCGGCAAGCTGTCCCGCCGCGCCGCCGCCGATGATTGCAACTCTCATAGCAGCCCTCCCGAAAAGCCGACGGTGTCGAGCCGTTCGGAATGATAGCCCATCGGCGTAATTGTAACATACCCTTTTTTCAGCCACGCGTGATCGCTGTCGTCGTCCGGATCGCACGGGAGCTTTCCGCGCGGCGCCCAGTAATACGGGCGATTCAGCGGATCCTCGCGGTATTCGTACTGTTTTCTGTACCGCACAAGGGCCAGCCCCGTGACCTTGTACTCCTTGAGCTCCGGGAGCGGTACGTCGGGCACGTTGACGTTGTAAAACATGCCGGACGGCAGCGGATGCCGCATGCACAGGTCGATGATCCGTTCGGTCACCCGGTACGCCGTTTCAAAGTGCGCCGGTTCGCGATGGTCGAGCGACATGGCGATCGCGGGCACGCCCGAAAGCGCCGCCTCCTGCGCCGCCGCGCAGGTGCCGGAATAGAGCGTATCCGTGCCGAGGTTCGGGCCGTGGTTGATCCCGGAGATCACAAGGTCCGGCTGTTCCGGAACCAGATTGCCGAGTCCCAGCCGCACGCAGTCCACCGGCGTGCCGTCGACCGCATACGCGAGCTTTGCGCCGGGAATGTCCCTCGGCACTGCGCGAAGCGGCGCCGTGAGCGTCATCGCCTTCGATACCGCGCTTCTTTCCCGGTCCGGCGCGATCATCCAGACCGTATGCGTTTCGCAAAGTCCGCGCAGCAGCGTCCGGATGCCGTACGCGTCGATGCCGTCGTCGTTGACCAAAAGGATCTTCATTCCATTTGCCCCCAGTTTGTTCTGTTTCATATTATAGCAAATCCCGTCGGTTCGCGCAAGACGCAAGCACGCGCCGACGGCATCTTTTGCGGCACATGTCGGTTTTGGTTGTCAGACGCAGAAAACCGTGCTATACTGATTGCAATACCGGCTTCGACCGGTCCCAAAGGAGCTCCCGCATGAAACGCGTTTATTTGATCCTCTTCCTGACCGCCCTGCTGCTTGCCGTTGCGTGCAGCAGCGCGCAGCCGGAGGCAACACCCGTTCCCGCCGTCACGGACGCGCCGACCGCCGCTGCGGCCGTCGAGGTCCAGGATGACACGGTGATCGTGAAGCCGACGGAGGTTCCCTCCCCGACCGACACGCCGATCCCGGCGCCGACCCCGTCGCCCACACCCACGCCCTCCCCCTCGCCTGTGCCGACCGAGACGCCTGCGCCGACGCCGAAGGGACTGCTGGGCGGAAAGTATCCGGTCTTTTCCGAACCGGGCGAGCCGATCGTGCGCACCGAAGCGGAGTATAAAAGCGATAAGCTGTCCATTACGCTCACCAAGCATACGGACAATCCATACAGCAAGGATATGCTGGTCTATTACGTCGCGGACATCTATATGCAGGATCTGTCCTCCTTCCGCACGGAGGCGGCCTACGGCTTTCCGAGCCGCGATCACCTGATGATGAACAAGGTCGCGTCGCGCGTGAACGCAATCATTGCGATAAACGGCGACTATTATGCGGGCGACACCTCGAACAAGACGCTGATCGTGCGAAACGGGATCACGTACCGCAAGTCGATGGTCCGCGGCTGGCGCGAAACCTGCATCCTGTACCGGGACGGCCATATGGAGGTGTTCCGCGCAAGCGAGCTGGACCTTGACAAGCTCAATTTTGACGAGATCTGGCAGGCGTGGCAGTTCGGTCCGTACCTCATCAACCCGGACGGCACGCCGCGCACCGAATACGACAACAAGCGCAACAACCGCGTGAATCCGCGCACCGTGCTCGGCTATTACGAGCCCGGACATTACTGCTTCGTGGTCGTCGAGGGCCGCTCGAAGGAATCCGAAGGTCTGATCTTCCCCGACCTTGCACAGCTGATGATCGACCTCGGCTGCACGCAGGCGTTCAATTTCGACGGCGGCGACACCTCCGTGCTCTACTGGAACGACCGCGTGTGGAGCAACAACAGCGGCAACCGCAGTCAGGTCGATATCCTGTATCTGGTCGAGCCGGTCGGCGACGCGGCGCCTGCGGAACCGTAAGTTTCACCCATCGTTTTCATGCAAAAGGGACGCCCCGATACGGGACGTCCCTTGATCATTCCTTGCGGTTTCAGCTCAGTTTCAGACAGAAGATGCGGGTCTGCTCGGTGGTGCCGGTCGTGGCGACCACGATGTAGTTGCCGTAGGCCACCGGCGTCGCGTCGATGCGTTCGCCGAGATCGAGCGCGGCAAACGCGTTCTCGCCGGGGCGCGCCGCGTCGTACAGGCGGATGCCGCCGTCGCGGTCGCACGCGATCAGATACGCATCGCCGCGCGCGTTGTATACGACCAGCGGCGAGGAGACGTAGTCGGCGTTGCCGGTCTGCGTGATCTCCCAGCGCACCGCGCCGGTCTTGCGGTCGAACGCCATCAGCTTGCCGCCGTAGCCGTAGGTCGGATTGCCGTTTGCGTCGGTCGTCTGCACGGTCAGGCCGTAGAATGCGCAGATCAGAAGATCGCCGATCGTGCCGTGCCCGATGTGCGGCGTGGATTTGCTGCCGCCCTTCATGTTCTTGCCGGTGGTCGGATCGAGGATCTGCACAAACTGCTTCTGCTCCCAGACGATCGCGCCGGTACGCGCGTCGATCTTGCGGATGTAGCAATAGCCGTAGCCGTTCTGCAGCGACGCATCCTGCTCGTTCGTCTGCGACACGGTATACACGTACACGGTGCCCGCGTCGCCGTCCTCCTCAAGCACCGGCGTCGCGTCGCAGTCGCCTCCCACGTCGGTGACGAACTGCAGCTTCAGCGTGTTGAGATCGACGCATTGGAGGAAGCCGCCGTTGTCCGTGAGATACAGGTTGTTGCGGAACGCCGCGGCCGACGACTCGAAGCCGTACGCGCGCTTGCCCGCCTGCGTCGAGCTCGCATAGCCCGTGCCGCTGTAACGATACTTGATCTTGTCGCCCGGATTGATCGACAGCTCGCCCGTCTCGGCGTTGTAGCGCGTGTTCAGCTCGATCAGGTACAGCACGCCGTTCTCGCTCGGCCAGATCAGGTGATCCTCGATGATGAGCGGGCTCGAATCGAACGCCGACCAGTCGGACCGGCGCGAGGTGTAGTCCTTGCCGGAAACGATCGCCTGATGCGTATTGCTGCAGAGATTGACCGCGAACGCCGCGGACTTGTTGCTGTTCGGCTCGGACAGCGTGCCCTGCCCGATATAGAGCATCGGAACGCCGGTCGGGTCCAGGGTGGGCGTGCCGAACAGCGGCGCGTTGATCGCGATCGTCTCACGCGTGCGGCTGCCGGTCTCCAGCTCGTAGAAATAGATATTGCCGTCCGACGCGCACAGGATGACCTCGGTAAGCGAGTCCTTCGCCTTGAATTCGTCGCGCACGCCGAGGGTTTTCAGTGTCTGTCCCTCCCACGTCACGATCAGCGGCTGACCGGTCCACGACGCGCCGGCAAAGCCGTTCGCCGAGCCGACGGCAAACGACCAGACCTGCTCCATCGACTGCATCGTGACGCGCGCCGTGCCGTAGGCAAAGCCGCTGCGGTAGTTGTTGCCCGCAAACGTCGTAATGCCCTTGACGCCGGTGTAGTCCGAACCCTTGCCGAACGAATAGTCGTTCTCGTTCGGGTTCGAGGAATAGCTGTCGTCGCGGTTGTTCTTGCGGATCTCATAGGTGAAGCCGTACTGCGCCGGCTTGGCGGCGTCGACCGGCTGCACGTCGAACGAGGCGGTCGCGGGATACGCCGCGGGGTCCGGGATCACGGACGCTTCGACCGGCATACCGGTGTTCTCGGTGGGCTTCGGCATGGATCCGGTGTCCGGATCCGGCGTCGGCTCAATCTCCGCAGCAAACGAAAGCGCATCCTGTGATTTGCCGCAGCCCTTCCCCGTGCTGCCGGGCGCGCTGCTGTTGCTCAGCCCGACCGCAACGATCAGGATCACGACGGCGATCACAAGAATGAACACCGATCCGCAGAACAATATGAATTTCGGACTGATCGTCCGCTGTCTGTTTCTTGCCATGGTCTTATTATACAATAGTCCATTCATTTATGCAACGCCGTATTTGCAAACGAATTGCGACATTTTCATAAACGGTTCGTCATAAAACGGAGGCGCGTCCGCGCCTCCGTCTTTTCATTGCGATGAATTATACTATCAAGTGCAACAGTAAGGAAAGAAAAAATAGAAGTTCATATGAATCTCTGGTAGAATAAGTTTGCCAACAAAACTACAAAGGAGAGAGACATATGAACTACAAACATCTTACCATAGAGGAACGG
>CAKJYC010000053.1 GCA_918244965.1 Clostridiales bacterium
GCCTTGAGCGACGCGACGCGGTCGTGCACCGCGCCCCAGTCGGACATCACGACGCCGTCAAAGCCCCATTCTTTGCGGAGAATATCCGTCAAAAGCTGCTTGTGCTCGGAACAGAACGTGCCGTTGACCCGGTTGTACGCGCACATGACCGTCGCCGGATGCGCGTGCTTCACAATGTACTCGAACGGCTTCAGATACAGTTCCCGCATCGTCTTTTCGCTCGCAACGGAATTGCCCATGAAGCGGTGGTTTTCGGTATTGTTCAGCGCAAAATGCTTGAGCGACACGCCGACGCCCTTCGACTGTACGCCGTTCACCTCGGCCGCGCCCATCACGCCCGCAAGAAGCGGATCCTCGGAGAAATACTCGAAATTTCTGCCGCACAGCGGATTGCGCTTGATGTTGACGCCGGGGCCCAGCAGCGTATGCACGCCGTAGCAGCGGCACTCCTCGGCGATCGCTTCGCCCATTCTGCGCGTGTTTTCGGGATTCCAGCTTGACGCCGTCGCGGCCGCCGTCGGAAACGAGGTCGCCGGTTCGCTCTCGGATACATCGTTGTCGTTCGATCCCGTCTGCTTGCGCAGCCCGTGCGGACCGTCCGCCATCGAAAGACCCGGAACGCCGAGCCGCGGGATCGGATTGGTGTACATGGCATTCGTGCCGGAGACCAGCGCCGCCTTCTCTTCGACCGTCATTCGCTGCAGGATTTGTTCAATATCCATAAAGAGCCCCTCCCGTTTAGTTGTCTGTATTATACAACCTTCCCGCAAATATGTATTGCATATTTGTAATATAATGCGTATAATTGTAATGAATCGGAGGATCCTCACATGTTTGATTTACCGTATGTTGCAAAATCCATCGGCGCGCTGTCCGGCGTGCCGGTCCGCCTGTTTGAAAACGGAGAGCAGACGTTCGCATGGTTTCCCGCGAAGCTGCCGAAGGATCCGTTTCTGCTGTGCCGGGACGCGCTGTTTTCGATCGCGGCACACGTGGGATACGTCGTCACGCCGCTGTTTCATTATTACGGGATCGTGAACGCAAAGAACGCGTCGATCGTGGTCGGGCCGACGTCGCAGATCATGGCAAGCGAACAGGACCTCAAGGAGCTGGCGTTCCGGCTGGACGTGCCGAAGGAGGACGTCCCGGCCTTTCTTTCGGGCATGAACGGGATCGTGCGTCTGCCGGTGGAAACGCTGCTGTCGATGCTGTGTACGGTGAATCACTTCCTGAACGGCGGCGAGACGCTTGCGATCTCGGACGTCGCGATCTGCGGCGAGGAACAGCAGACGCTCAAAACGACCGTGGAACAGCGGCGCACGGCGCGCGTCTACGAGGAAGCGCCGCAGCCGCAACAAACGCACCACGCGCTTGCGGTCGAGGAAGCGCTGATGGAGATCGTGCGCAAGGGCGACACGGCGGCGCTGCGCCGGTGGCTGGAGCAGGCGCCCGCGATCCGCGGCGGTACGATCGCGCCGACCGAGCTGAGGCAGCGCAAGAACACCTTTATCGTCTCGGTCACGCTGGCGTCGCGCGCGGCGATCCGCGGCGGCATGCGCGAGGACGACGCGTTCACGCTGTCCGACGGCTATATCCGGCGTGTCGAGCTGCTGTCCGATCAGAGCAAGATCATGAACCTCCAGTACCATATGATCCTCGAATTCACCGAGCAGGTGGAAAAGCTGCATCTCGGCCATCATCCCACCAAGCTCGCAGCGGACGTAGCGAACTACGTCCGGCATCACCTTTCCGAGCCGATCAGCACGGAACGGATGGCAAGCGAATTCTATCTCAGCCGTCCCTATCTCTCCTCCAAATTTCGGCAGGAGACCGGCGAAACGCTGACGGATTTCATCCTGCGCGAAAAAACGGAGGAAGCCAAACGCCTCCTCCGCTGGTCCGATAAATCCGCCTCGGCGATCGGCGCATATCTCGGTTTCTCCTCGCACGGGCATTTCATCCGCGTGTTCAAAAAATATGCCGGCATGACGCCAAACGAATACCGCGTCCGTCACGCCCTTCCCCCGCAGTAGGTCCGGATCGCATCCGCCGCCGCATATACAAGGAACGACATTTCATGCGGGAAGCCGAAGATTCCCTATATAACAGTAAATGCAGACCGTTTGCAAGCGGTCTGCGTGAATGATCTGTCAATATCTGCGCGATCGAAGCGTGTTTTACAGGGGCGGATGGGTCCTCAAATGCTCCTTGATCGCCGCAAAGGACGTGTCGCTGATGTAATGCTCCATCTTGCACGCGTCCTCGCTCGCCGTCTGCTCCGGCACGCCGAGGCGCATCAGAATCTCCGAAAGGATCCTGTGCCGTTCATAGATGCGCTCCGCCGCTTCCCTGCCGGTATCCGTCAGCGTGATATGGCCGAGCGTGTCGATCTTGATAAAGCCGCCGCTTTTCAGGATGCCCATTGCGCGCGAAACCGACGGTTTTGAAAAAGCCATCTCCTCCGCCACGTCGATCGAGCGCACGGTTTTCTGTTTTTGAGAGAGGATCAGAATCGTTTCCAGATACATTTCGCCGGATTCCTGAATCGCCATAGAACGTACTTCCTTCTCTGGTTTTGCATGAGTGTATCACATCTTCCGAAAAAAAACAATGCATTTTCGGAAAAACCGCTTGACAGATTAGCGTATGCTAACTATAATGTGTGTTGGTTAGAGGGTGCTAACCGATTCTTTTTTGTCATATAGTTAGCGATTGCTAACATACAGGGAGAAATGCAATGATGCCTTTGGTATTTGCAGACGACGGCGAGGTCAACGTGATCCGTGCCATCAAGGGAACCGACGAGATCCGCCACCATCTCAGCAATCTGGGTTTTGTGGCGGGCGGGACCGTACAGATCATTTCCCGCATGGGCGGCAACGTGATCGTCAACGTCAAGGAAAGCCGTATTGCCATCGACGAAAAGATGGCGCAGAAAATCATGATCTAAGGAGGAAGCAGATGAAAACGTTACGGGATGCAAAGATCGGCGAAACGGTCAAGGTCAAAAAGCTCACCGGAGAAGGCGCGGTCAAGCGCCGCATCATGGATATGGGCATCACGAAGGGCATCGAGGTCTATGTCCGCAAGGTCGCGCCGCTCGGCGATCCGGTCGAGGTCACGGTGCGCGGATACGAGCTCTCGCTTCGCAAGGCCGACGCGGAAATGATTTTGGTCGAAGAGGAATAACCTGAACCGAAAGGCGAACGCCTTATTTTTTGTAAAGCATTGGTTAGCATTTGCTAACGACAGAGGAGGTAATCATGAGTATTCGCATTGCCCTCGCGGGCAACCCGAACAGCGGCAAAACGACGCTGTTCAACGCGCTGACCGGCTCCAACCAGTTCGTGGGCAACTGGCCGGGCGTCACGGTCGAAAAGAAGGAAGGCAAGCTGAAGGGTCATTCCGATGTGATCATCACCGACCTTCCCGGCATCTATTCCCTGTCCCCCTACACGCTGGAGGAAGTGGTCGCACGAAACTATCTGATCAACGAGCGTCCGGACGCGATCCTGAACATCGTGGACGGCTCGAACCTGGAGCGTAACCTGTACCTCACCACGCAGCTCGTCGAGCTCGGCATCCCGGTGGTCGTGGCGATCAACATGATGGACGTCGTGAAGAAGAACGGCGACAGGATCGACACCAAGCGGCTCTCCGAGCAGATCGGCTGCCGCATCGTCGAGATCTCCGCGCTGAAGGGCGCCGGCATTCAGGAGGCCGCCGAGGAAGCGATCAAGGCGGCAAACGCCACCAAGACCGTGCCACAGCATTCGTTCTCCGGTCCCGTCGAGCACGCGCTTGCGCACATCGAGGAAGCGGTCGTGCACAATATGCCGGAGGAGCAGCAGCGCTGGTACGCGATCAAGGTCTTTGAGCGCGACAGCAAGGTGATGGAACAGCTCAACATTCCGGACGCGACGAAGGCGCACATCGAAAACGATATTGCGGCCGCCGAGAAGGAGCTGGACGACGACGCCGAAAGCATCATCACCAACGAGCGCTACGTCTGGATCGGCACGGTCATCAAGACCTGCTACAAGAAGAAGGGCGCGGGCAGACTCTCGACCTCGGATAAGATCGACCGCGTCGTGACCAACCGCTGGCTGGGCCTGCCGATCTTTGCGGCGGTCATGTTCCTCGTCTACTGGATCGCGATGGTCGCCGTCGGCAAGCCTGCGACCGATTGGGCGAACGACGGACTGTTCGGCGACGGCTATCACCTCGTCGGCATCGGCGACAAACAGGCGGAAGAAGCCGCGGACGATTTCGCCGCCGCGTCCAATGCGCTTGCGGCCTACGGCTTTGAATACGACCTCGAGGACGAAGCGTTCGACGGCGACGCGCTGATCGCGGAGCTCAAGGCGTTCACGACCGACGAAAAGACCGCGATCGCCGAGGTCGAGGACGAGGAAACGCTGGCGATCTCCGAAGTGACCGTGTACTTTGACGCGGTTCCCGATGACGCGGGCGACGACGTCAACGCGATGTCCTTCAAGGACGCGATCGCATACTTTGAAGAGAAGGGCTTTGAAGAGCCCGATCCCGCCGATTACGGCGTCTGGGTCCCCGGCATTCCCGCGCTGCTCAACAAGCTGCTGCTGGACGGCGAAGGCAACCCGAAGGTGCCCGATTGGCTGTACGGTCTCATCATGGACGGCATCGTTGCCGGCGTCGGCGCGGTGCTCGGCTTTGTGCCGCAGATGCTCGTGCTGTTCCTGATGCTTGCCTTCCTCGAAGCGTGCGGCTACATGGCGCGTATCGCGTTCGTGCTCGACCGTATCTTCCGCCGCTTCGGCCTTTCCGGCAAGTCCTTTATCCCGATGCTGATCGGCTCCGGCTGCGGCATTCCGGGCATCATGGCGTCGCGAACGATTGAAAACGAGCGCGACCGCCGCATGACGATCATGACGACGACCTTTATCCCCTGCGGCGCAAAGCTGCCGTTCATCGCCATGATCGCAGGCGCGATCTTCGGCGGTTCGCCGTGGATCTCGGTCTCGGCCTACTTCATCGGCGCGGCGGCGATCATCGTCTCCGGCATCATGCTGAAGAAGACGAAGATGTTCGCGGGCGATCCCGCTCCGTTCGTCATGGAGCTGCCTGCGTACCACTGGCCAACCGTCGGCAACGTGCTCCGCTCGATGTGGGAGCGCGGCTGGTCCTTCATCAAGAAAGCGGGCACGATCATCCTCCTGTCCACGATCGTGGTGTGGTTCCTCTCCCGCTTCGGCGTGGTGGACGGCACGTTCCGGATGCTCGGCGAGGAAGAGATCAGTCTGTCGTTCCTCGGCGTCGCCGGTCACTATGTTGAATGGCTGTTCGCGCCGCTCGGCTGGGGCGAATGGCGCGCGGTCGTGGCGTCCGTCACGGGCCTGATCGCGAAGGAGAACATCGTCGGCACGATGGGCGTCCTCTACGGCGGCGGCGAGCTGACCGTGTATCAGATGCTTGCGCAGGCGTTCACCGGCGTGTCCGGCTTCTCGTTCCTCGTGTTCAACCTGCTGTGCGCGCCGTGCTTCGCGGCAATCGGCGCGATCCGCCGCGAGATGAACAGCGCAAAGTGGACGTGGTTCGCGATCGGCTATCAGTGCCTGTTCGCCTATGCGATCGCGCTGATGATCTATCAGTTCGGCCGCATCTTCACCGGCAGCGTCAACGTGATCGGTCTGATCGCCGCGATCCTGCTGCTCGGCCTGTTCGTCTACATGCTGTTTATCAAGAAGTATAAGGAAGCGACGACGCTGACCCGAAAGGTTCGCGTAAAGTAAAGAAAACGCCGCCGCTCCGCAAACCGGGGCGGCGGCTTCTTTTCGGAAAGGAGCGTACAACATGCTCGAATGGCTCAAGGAAAATCTGCTGACGATCGTAATTCTGCTCGTGCTTGCGGCGGCGGTTTTCGCGATCGTTTTCTCCATGATCCGCAGCAAGCGAAAGGGCCGCACGTCCTGCGGCGGCGGCTGCGCACACTGCCCCATGGCGGGCAAGTGCCATTCGCAGGCGGTGCAGAAGAAGCAATAAAACAGCGCCCGCATATGCGGGCGCATCAGGCTGTTTCAAAGAGGTCAGACCCGTTGTTTGCTTTGACAACGGGTTTTATTTTGCACTCTGTTCCTGCATCCAGGCCACGAGTTTGCAATAATTCTTGTAGAACTGCTCCTGTGTGCGCCGGTTCTTCCGTTCCAGAAGCGGCAGCAGCTTATCCCAGATCGCGCCGTCCAGATACCCGTGCGCCAACGCATAGACGGTCTTTCTGTCATAGATCCCGGTGTTGACGCCGACGGAGAAATGCTCGATGCGGGCGAGGTATTTGCTCAGCCGCATATACGCCTCTGTCTCGTGATTGTCAACGATGCGCCGGACTTCCTGCGCGGTATACCCGTTCAGCGCATCGAATACCTGCTCCTGCAGCGTATTGTACGCGTCGAGCGTGTCGCGCTTGCGGTCATGCACAACGTTGCTGTAGTAGGTGTAGACGAGAAATGCGGCAGACCCCAATGCAAGCACCGCGGACCCGATGGAAATGATCAATGATACCGTATCCATGCAATCCCCCCGAATCTGAAAAGGAGCCCGATTTTCGGGCTCCTTTTCGTTTTTCATACTTATTTCTTCTCGTCGATGCGCTCGCGGATCTTCGCTGCCTTGCCGCTTCTGTCGCGGAGGTAGAAGAGCTTCGCTCTGCGGACCACGCCGTGACGGACGACCTCGATGCGGCCGATGCGCGGGCTGTGGTACGGGAAGGTACGCTCGACGCCGATGCCGTAGGACATACGGCGAACGGTAAAGGACTTGCGGATGCCGCCGCCCTGGATCTTGATGACGTTGCCTTCAAAGTTCTGCAATCTTTCACGGTTGCCTTCGACGACCTTCACGAAAACGCGAACGGTATCGCCGACCTTCAGCTCAGGCAGATCGCTGCGGAGCTGTTCTTTTTCGAGTTCACGAATGATGTCGGACATGTTTAATTTTTCTCCTTTTTCTATTTGAAACAGGCGTTCACGATCAATGCTGTCGGCGGACCGCCCGATGTCGCAAAACGCATTATACCATAGCTTTTGGGTAAATGCAAGCCCCAATTTGGCTTATTTTGCGGGATTTTTGCCGAAATTGCCCAGGAGGCACGGACGCGATTCCGAGCCTTCTCCTTGAGGAGAAGGTGCCGAGGAACGAGGCGGATGAGGTGTTCATCGTTACAGCAACACCTCATCAGTCACCTGTCGGTGACAGCTTCCCCTCAAGGGGAAGCCGTTTCGTCGGGTAACCCTCGGGTTATCGCGGATTTTTTCCGAATGTGCCCAAGAGGCACGGACGCATCTGCCGGGTCTTTTCCATCGCCTGCTCGTGCCGCCATTTCTGAATGTTCGCATGGTGGCCGTTCAAGAGGATCTCCGGCACGTCAAGCCCCCTGAACGACGCGGGACGCGTATACTGCGGGTACTCCAGAAGCCCGTTTGCGTGCGATTCGTCCTCGGCGCTCTCCTCCGAGCCGAGAACGCCCGGAATGAAGCGGGACAGACAGTCGATCAGCACCATTGCGGGCAGCTCGCCGCCGGTCAGCACATAGTCGCCGATGGAAATCTCCTCGTCGATCAGCGTGTTCACGCGCTCGTCGACGCCCTCGTAATGTCCGCACAGCAGTACGATCCGGTCGAGCTTACTCAGCGCCTTTGCGCGCTCGCTTGTCAAAAGCCGTCCGCGCGGCGTCAAAAGGATCCGGTGCGGCCGTTCGTCGCCGCAGACCGCCGCCATGCAGTCGAAGATCGGCTGCGACATCATCACGAGCCCGGCGCCCCCGCCGAACGGGTAGTCGTCGGTCTTTCGGTGCTTGTTGTCGGCGTATGCGCGGATATCGTGCGTGCGGATCGAAAGAATGCCGCTTGCCTGCGCGCGGCCGAGGATCGAGGCGTTCATCACGCCCGCAAACATCTCCGGAAACAGGGTCAGGATATCAATCTGCAAACAGTCCGACCTCCTTCAATACCGCAGCGTCGAACACGATGCGCCCGGCGTCCGTATCGACCTCCGAGAGTACGCGTTTGAGCGCCGGGACCATCAGCTTTCCGTGCGCGATCTCATACACGTCGTTCGCGCCGGTTTCATACACCTCGGTGAGTTTCCCGTAGGCGTTCCCGTCGGTGTCGAACGTGTCGCAGCCGATCAGGTCCGTGACAAAGTACGTGTCCTTCGGAAGCTGCACCCGATGCGCGCGGTCGACGCAGATGTACGCGCCGCGCAGGGCGTTCGCCTGCTCCGGCGTTTCGGTGCCGTTCAGCGTGAGGATCACGGCGTTGTCGGCAGCCGACGCAACAGAAAGCTGCACGGGGCGCATTTCCCCGTGCAACTCCAAATAAGCTTCCGATAAGCCGCGGAAGCGCTTGCTCGAATCGGTCAGCGGCTCGACCTTGACCGCGCCGTGTACGCCGTGCGGACGCACGATTACACCGATCCGGTAATACGCTGCGCTCACAGAATGTCGACGACGACCTTCTTTTCGTCGTTGATGGACGCCGCCTTGACGATCGCGCGGATCGCCTTCGCGATGCGGCCCTGCTTGCCGATGACCTTGCCGGTATCGTCGGGATCGACGGACAGCGTGATCACAACGCTGTCGTCCTCCTCACGCGTGGTCACCTGCACCGCTTCGGGATGATCGACCAGGCTCTTTGCGATGAATTCTACCAGCTTGTCCATAGCCGCCTCGATCAGTCGATCGCGCCCGCCTTCTTGAGAAGGCCGCGAACGGTGTCGGTGGGCTGTGCGCCGTTCTTCATCCACTGCTGCGCGCGCTCGTTGTCAACCTTGAGCTCCGCGGGTTCGGTTGCGGGATTGTAGTAACCGAGCTCCTCGACGAATGCGCCGTCACGCGGTGCGCGGGAATCCGCAACGATGATACGGTAGAAGGGCTGCTTCTTCGCGCCCATTCTTCTCAGTCTGATCTTCAACATGGTTTTGTTTCTCCTTATCCTTTTTTTAGTTATATCGAATACGGCCTCTGCCGTTTTCGTCCGAATCAAAAGCCGAACGGGAAGCCGCCGCGCTTGCCCTTCTTTTTGCCCTTTTTGAACATGCCGCCGGTCATCTGCTTCATCATCTTGCGCGAAGCCTCAAACTGGTTCATCAGCTTGTTCACGTCCTGGATCGTCGTGCCGCTGCCGCGCGCGATGCGCCGCCGCCGCGATGCGTTCAGGATATCCGGGTTGGCGCGCTCCTTCGGCGTCATCGCCTGAATGATCGCCTTGGTGCGGCCCATGGCCTTCTCGTCGATCTCCAGCCCGTTGAGCTTTCCGCCCATGCCGGGGATCATCTTTAAGATGTCCTCCATGGAGCCCATGTCCTTCATCTGCTCCATTTGATCGAGGAAGTCGTCGAGCGTGAAGGAATCGGTGCGCATCTTCTTTTCGAGCTCGGCCGCCTTCTTCTGATCGAACGCCTGCTCGGCCTTTTCGATCAGCGTCAGCATATCGCCCATGCCGAGGATGCGGCTTGCCATGCGATCGGGGTGGAACGGCTCCAGATCGGTGAGCTTCTCGCCGGTGCCGGCAAACTTGATCGGCTTGCCCGTGACCGCGCGGACCGACAGCGCAGCGCCGCCGCGCGTGTCGCCGTCCAGCTTCGTGAGCACCACGCCGGTGAGCGGGACCGCCTCGTTGAATGCCTTTGCGACGTTGACGGCGTCCTGACCGGTCATGGCGTCGACCACGAGCAGGATCTCCGCAGGCTCAAGCGCGTTGCGGATCTTTTTCAGCTCCTCCATCATGTCCTCGTCGATGTGCAGACGGCCTGCGGTATCGACGATGACGACGTCCTTGAACGTGCGCCGCGCTTCCTCGACCGCCTCTAAAGCGGTTTTGACCGGGTCCTGCGTGCCGTGCTCATAGACCGGAACCTCGGCCTTAGAACCCACGATCTTCAGCTGATCGATCGCCGCCGGGCGGTAGATGTCGCACGCGCAGAGCATCGGGGATTTGCCGTACTGCTTTTTGAGAAGGATCGCGAGCTTGCCGCACATCGTCGTTTTGCCCGCGCCCTGCAGACCCGACATGAGGATGACCGCGGGCTTTTTCGGACCGAACTCCAGCTTGGCGTTCGTGCTGCCCATCAGGCTCGTCAGCTCCTCGTTGACGATCTTGATGACCATCTGGCCCGGCGTCAGGCTTTCGAGCACGTCGGCGCCGACGGCGCGCGCTTCCACGCGCTTCACGAAATCCTTGACGACAAGGAAGTTGACGTCCGCTTCGAGAAGAGCCAGCTTGATCTCGCGCATTGCGTCCTTGACGTCGCGCTCAGACAGTCTGCCCTTTCCGGTCAGCTTCTTAAAAACATTCTGCAGTTTGGATGAAATGCCTTCAAATGCCATCTTCGTCCTCCCAAATGCCGGCTAACTCCGATAGATACGTCTCGAATGCCGCACGGTCCTCGTCGCGCATCGGCGCGTCCTTGAACCGGCCGCGAAACGCGCGCAGAAGCGCTGTCTGCCGCGCTTCCTTGCGGACAAGTCCCACCGCCGCTTCGGTCTCGTGCAGCAGGTTCGACCCGCGTGCGATGATGTCCCGCACGCCCTGTCTGGAAATGCCCTCGCGCTCCGCGATCTCCGCGAGCGAGCAGTTCTCATCCGTGTACTGGCGGAGAATGCTCCTCTGCCGCTCGGTCAAAAGCGGCTCATAGCGATCCAGCAGCATGCCGAGTTCAAACAACCGTTCCATACCTTTGCTCCAGCGTGTAAAGTCTTTTTCCTTTACACTCGTTCCATTATACCGATTTCGCCCCGTTTGTCAAGCACTTTTTTCATGCGCGCAACCGATTCATGCGCCTTCGGCGCGCGAACACCTCATCCGTCAGCCTGTCGGCTGCCACCTTCCCCTCAAGGGGAAGGCTTTTGGGTTGAGCAGACAAAAAAGAGATTCTCCGGCAGGAGAATCTGCATGAACATTCCCGAAGGGAATCTATCACGCGCCGAAGGCGCATATCGCGTCCCGAAGGGTCATATCGTGCCGCAGGCATATCGCGCCGCAGGCATATCGCGCCCGAAGGGCAGCTATCAATAAAAAAGCAGGGAAGCCCCTGCTTTTTCATCACCACACCTGCCAGCGCCAGACGAAGGCGAGCAGGTACAGGACGGAGAGCGGAACGAGCACCGCGGCGGCCGCCCATTTCTGCCAGCGCTTTTCGGTCACGGCGGCGAGCATCATTGCCACGGCGGGCATCGAAAGCAGATAGCGCGGACCGGACAGCAGCCATGTCGCGCCGATCGCGATCATAAAATAGCCGATAAACCAGGCTGCGTAGCTCGGACGCAGCTTTTTCGACGTGAACGCGAACAGGCCGAGCGTGCCGAAATGCCAGACGAGATTCGGCAGCCACAGGCCGAACAGATTGGCGCGGTTGCCCTCGCGGATGACGGCGATCAGGTAGTCGGTCTGATACGACGCGGTGCCGAAGAACCAGCCGAGATGCTGGCTCCACCACCGGTGCTGATAGGTCAGAAACTGCAGGGCGTTGCCGGACACGGTATGGTTGATCCAAAGATACGCGGCAAAGCCGGCCGGCACGAGCAGCACGGAGGCGATCCCCGTCGCCCACCATTTGCGGTCGCGCTTCTTTTTCGGGAACATGCGGATCCACTCAAAGACCAGCGGCGCGACGAGCAGCAGGCCGACCGTGCGCGTGAACGCGCAGTATGCGCCGAGCAGCCCCGCAAGCCAAAAGCGCTTCTTGCGGAAGCAGACGAGCGTGCTCAATGCCAGCAGCAAATAGAGCGATTCGCTCATCGGCGCGATGAAGAAGAATCCGCCGGGCAGCAGAAGCAGCATCGCGACCGTGCGGAACGCCTTCTTGTGGCCGTAATCGAACCGCATCAGCCGGTACAGCATGCAGCACGCCGCCGGGAACGCGGCTGCCGAGACCAGAAGCCCCGCGACAATGTCGTTGCCGAGGATGCGGTACAGCGGATAGACCGCCAGCGGGTAGCCCGGCAGGAACACGAGCTGCACGACGCGGCCGACGTCGCCGCCCGTCTGGAACCACTCCTCCGTCGTTTCAAGGAAGTGCTTCGGCACATACCATTCGCGCGCAATGTCGAGGTAATGGTTGCTGTCGAGACAGCGCCAGAACTCGATCGAGCCGCGGAAGGAGAACCATTCCCCGTCGCGAATCTTCAGCAGCAGCACAACCAGTCCGAATACAACCAGCTCGACGCCGACGGCCAGCAGCGCGACGCGCACCAGCGGATGCTTCGGCGCGGTTTCAAGCGACGGCGTTTCCTTCCGATCCTTCCAGAATCGCAGCCATTCCGGTACAAACAGCCAGCAGCCGACGATGAACAGCGCAAGCGAAACCGCCGCCGCGGCGATCCCGGCGACCGGAGGATGCTCCTTTAGGATCCAGAGGATAAACCCGATCACAAGCGCCAGCGCGCCGAGGCCGGAGATGATCCATGCTTCAATATGTTGTTTCACATAGTTTTTTGTTTCCGGTTTCATGTCGTTCCCTATTCCCTTCCTCTGTATCAGTATACCATGCCGGACGCCGCCCGGACAAGCCCGCACGGAAAATATTTACATCCGCAAGGCGCTTTTCAGGCCGTTCATCCATACAGACGCGCCATTCGTGCGGCAGGGAGCGCAAAAGCTGCGGAATGCGCGATTTATTGCGCCGGCAGGACAAACGTTCACATCTTTTCCACATTCACGCGGCAAACTCCGTGGTATAATATAGGTATAAGGTGGGAAGATAGGTGCAATCCGTGAAAGGAGACCCGTTATGTTTGCAAAATTCAGCGTAAAGAAGCCGTTTACCATTCTTGTAGCCGTCGTACTGATTCTGGTGCTCGGCTATGTTTCGGTCGGAAAAATGACGCCGGATCTCCTTCCCGACATGAGCTTCCCCTACATCGTGCTGTTCACCACCTGCCCCGGCGCATCCCCGGAGGAGGTTGAAACGAAGGTCACAAAGCCCTTGGAGCAGTCGATGTCCTCGCTCGATCACATCAAGTCCGTCACCTCACAGAGCAGCGAGAACGTCTCCGTGGTCTATCTGACCTTTGAGGACGGCGCGGACGTCGATATGGCGTCGATCGACGTGCAGAAGGCGATCGGCGTCGTCAGCGCGTCGTGGGATGATACCGTCGGCACGCCGCTGATGATGGAAATGAGCTCCGACCTGATCCCCGTCAGCTGCATCGCCGTCTACCGGGACGGCATGGATCCGCTTGAGCTGTCCGCGTTCGTGCGCGACACGCTGATGCCGCGGCTTGAGGGCGTGACCGGCGTTGCGTCGGTCTCCACGTCCGGACTCATTGAGCGGCAGGTGGAGATCGAGCTGGATGAAGACAAGATCGACGCGCTGAACAAGCGCGTGTACGCCGCGATCGACAAGCAGTTTCAGGAGGCATCCCAGGAGCTGGACGAGGCGCGGCAGAAGGTCGCCGAGGGCGAACAGGCGCTGAACGAAAACCGCGACAAGCTGGACGAGGGACAGGCCGATCTCGACAAGGGACGCGAGAAGGCCAATCATGAGATCCACAAGGCGGAACAGCAGCTGGACAACGCCAATCAGGAGCTGACCGCCGCGATCGAGGAGCTGAACAGGCAGCGCGACGAGCTGTCCCGTCAGCTCGAAACGGCGAAGTCCATGCGCACGCAGCTTATCACGCTGCAGGCGACGATCCGCACGCTGGAAACGGCCAAGTCGATGCTCGACCAGTCGATCGCCGCGATCGAGAACGATCCGACGCTCGACGATGCGCAGAAGGAAGCCTACATTGCAGCGATCCGGAACAGCAACGAATACCGCGGGATCGAGGACGGTCTTGCAAGGATCGACGCGCAGCTTGCCGAAAACGGGCTGACGCGCGACAGCCTGGGCGAAACGATCGTCAGCCTCACAGAGGCGATCCCGCAGCTGGAAGCGGGGATCGCGACCGTGGACGAGCTGCTTGCAAAGGCCGAAAGCGGAAAGCTCGACGTCGAGAACGGATATGCGGAGCTGGACAAGCAGAAGCAGCGGATCAGAAGCAAGCTGAACGAAGCGCAGAACGCGATCGACCAGGGCCGGACGGCTCTGGAGCTCGGCGAAAAGGAGCTGGAGGCCGGAAAGACGCAGCTGGAGCAGGCGGAACAGATGGCCGCCGATCAGCTTGCCGCCGCAAAGGACGCGGCGAATCTGCACGTCATTCTGAGCAAGGATATGATCGCAAAGCTCCTCGCGGCACAGAACTTCTCGATGCCGGCGGGCTATCTTTCGGACAGCGACACGCAGTGGCTCGTCTCTGTCGGCGACGGGATCGCGGACGTCTCGATCCTTGAGCAGGTCCCCCTGTTCTCCCCCGGCATCGGCTCGCTCGACACGATCGTGCTCGGCGATGTCGCGCACATCCGCATCACCGACAATTCCGCGCGCACCTACGCCCGCATCAACGGCGAGAACGGCGTTCTGCTGATGTTCTCGAAGCAGTCCGCCTATGCCACGGCAACCGTCTCCGACAACATCGACAAGCGGCTTAAGGAGCTGGAAGAGATCTATCCCGGCCTGTCCTTTACGGCGCTGATGAGCCAGGGCGAATTCATCCATATGGCGATCTCGTCGGTCGTTGAGAACCTGCTGATCGGCGCGGTGCTCGCGATCCTGATTTTGCTGCTGTTTTTGCGCGATCTGCGTCCGACGCTGATCGTCGCGATCTCGATCCCTGTCTCGGTGTTGTTTGCGCTCGTGCTGATGTACTTCTCCGGCGTCACGATCAACGTCATCTCCATGTCCGGCCTTGCCATCGGCATCGGCATGCTGGTCGACAACTCGATCGTCGTCATCGAAAATATATACCGCCTGCGGAGCGAGGGCATGCCGGTCAAGGAGGCCGCCATTCAGGGCGTCAAGGAGGTCGCCGGCGCGATCACGGCGTCAACGCTCACGACCATCTGCGTGTTCCTGCCGATCCTGTTTGTGCAGGGACTGACGCGGCAGATCTTTATGGATATGGTGCTGACCGTCACCTACTCGCTGCTCGCGAGTCTGATCATCGCGATGACCGTCATCCCCGCCATGGTGACCGGCGTTATGCGCCGTCCCGTCAAGCCGCAGGGCAGACGCCGCAAAAAGATCATGGCGACGTTTGAAAAGGCGCTCCGCTTCACGCTCCGCCACCGCGCGATCGCGCTGCTGCTGGCGCTCGTGATCCTCGTCGGCTCCGCATGGATGGTCATCCGCCGCGGCTTCACGCTGTTCCCCGAAAGCGGCGGCAAGCAGATCTCCGTTACCGTGCCGCTGGAAAAGGGTACGACGTTTGAGGAAGCGACCGAGATCGGCGATCAGTTTATGGACGTGCTGTACACCGTGCCGGGGCTGACCGACGTCGGTGCCATGATCGGCGGCGGCATCGTGTCGATCCTCGGACTCAACGGCGGCATGCAGAGCGAAGAGCCGACCGAGGTGACCCTGTACGCGCTGATCGACGAGAAGGGCGAGCAGTCCAGCCTCACCATCCGCGATCGGATCGACACAGCGCTCTCCCCGCTGAAGGCGGAGCATCCGTACACGATCGCAGGCATGACCACGATGAGCTTCTCCTCCACGCTCTCCGGCGACGACGTGTCGATCCACCTGTACGCCAACGATCTCAACGACCTGTCCCGCTCCGCGGAACGCATCGCGGACGCGCTCCGCACCGTCGACGGGATCAAGGAGGTCTCAAGCGGCGCAGAGGATACGCTGCCGACGCTCCACGTCTCCGTGGACAAGGCGAAGGCGTCCGCGCACGGGCTGACCGTCGCCGAGACGTATCTGAAGCTCGCGGAGGTGCTGAAGAACACGGCGTCCTCCACCTCCGTCTCCTCGAACACGACCTCGCTGGACGTCACGGTGATCGCCGATGCCGGCGTCCCGCATTCCAAGGCGGAGCTGGAAAACATCACATTTACCGTGACACGGCTTGACAAATCGGTTGAAACGGTCCGGCTTCGCGACATCGCGACCGTCACCGAAACGACCACGCTTGCGTCGATCCGCCGCATCGACCAGCGGCGCTGTCTGACGATCACCGCATCGTTGGAAGAGGGCCGCAACATCACGTTGGTGAGCCGCGACGTGCAGGCAGCGGTCGAAGCCGTGCCGCTTCCTGCGGGCTGTACGATCAGCTACGACGGCCAGAACGAGTCCATCAACAGCGCGCTGAAGGACCTCATCTGGATGCTGCTTCTGGGCGTTCTGATCATCTATCTCATCATGGTCGCGCAGTTCCAGTCGCTGCTGTCCCCGTTCATCGTCATCGGCACCGTGCCGCTGGCGTTTGCGGGCGGCTTCATTGCGCTGTGGATCACCGGCGTTGAGGTCGGCATCGTACCCATGATCGGGTTTATCATGCTGGTCGGCATCGCGGTCAACAACGGCATCGTGCTGGTCGACTGCGCCAACCGCTTCCGCGACGAGGGCATGAGCAAGCGCGACGCGATCGTGCAGGCGACCGTCGTGCGCCTCCGTCCCGTGCTGATGACGGCGCTGACGACGATCCTCGGCCTCATTCCACTGGCGATCGGGCTCGGCACCGGTGCGGAGATCGTCCAACCGGTCGCGATCGTGTGCATCGGCGGCCTGACCTACGCGACGCTCACCACCGCGTTCATCATCCCGGTGCTCTACGACCTCTTCCGCCGCGACAAGAAGCCCGCGCCTACCCCCTCCCCCGCCGAACCGAAACCCGCCGAACAGGCATAAACCTCTTTGCACATCAAAACGGACCGCATCACGCGGTCCGTTTTTTGTTTTGATCGTTCATTCAGATCTCATGCCGAAGAAGCCGGAGCCGACGGTCGTGACGCCGTCCCCTCTCTGTAAAGGAAACTCCTCTGCGCCGCACTGCGCGTCACCTCATTTCGTTCCTGTCCGAAACGGACAGACACCCCGGAGACAGGCAGCCGAAACCGCCTGTCCCCGGTATCGTTCCGTGATTATGAACCGTTTCAGTCGTCTACCCCGAAGGTCTCCTGGCCGCCGCCGCTTTTGGTGATGACGTCGGCGTTCTCCAGTGTGATGACCGTCATTTCAAGCGCTTCATAGTCC
>CAKJYC010000054.1 GCA_918244965.1 Clostridiales bacterium
GATGCCGACGTCGTCGCCGGAGATCGCCGCGCCGTTGTTGACGTTGATCACGGAATTGCCTTCCACGATGTTGCCCATGACCCAGACGATACCGTTGATCGTACCGTTCAGGTTGATGGTCTGACCGTTGCCGGTGTTGTCTTCGGCCTGATACAGGATGACCGCGTAGTCCGCTTCGACCGTTGCGTCGGAAGCGATCGTAACGCTGCCCGTCTTGCCTGCGCCGAGACCGTTCGCATAAACCGTGCCGTTGAGCTTGCCGCCTTCCAGGGTGAAGGTCGCGTCGTACACGTCAAAGTTGCCGGTCAGCTCATGGTTGTTCAAATCAAACGTGAGCTCCTTGCCGTTGTTGACAACGAGCCAGTCCCCCGTGAGGGTGACGTCCTTGATCAGCTTGACCGTATTGCAGAGCAGGCTGTCCGGGTCGCTGCTGTCAACCAGCGTGCCGGTCGCCGCGATGGCCGCGTCAAGAGTCTCATACTCCTCGTAGCCGCCGCCGTCCGCGTAGTCGACCGTTGCGACCGTGTTCGGATTGACACGGCCCTGCGGGTCAGCCGCCTCGACGGGCTCCTCCGCCGGTTCCTCTGCGGGTTCTTCCGCAGGCTCCGCCGGTTCTTCTGCGGGTTCTTCCGCAGGCTCCGCCGGTTCTTCCGCAGGCTCCTCGGCGGGTTCCGCCGGGTCCTCTGCGGGGTTCTCCCCGGTCACGACGATCGTTTCGCCGCCCTTTTCCGGTTCCGTGGTTTCTTCTTCCGCGAATACGGATGCAGGTGCGAGCGAGAGGATCATCATGACGCTCAGGAACAATGCCAAAAGACGTCTTTTCATTCGTTTTCCTCCCCTTGTATGTGGATAGTGATCACATGATACTCCATCATGTTTATACAGAGATTATTATAAACGACATATTGTCAAAAAGCAAGGGCAGAATTCATGAAATAACGGTGAATAGTACAATATATAGAATGATTCATGCGCCGCACAGACAAATTGCGGCAGCAGAGGGAATCTCTGCCGCCGCAGTCGGAACGGAATCGTATGGTGAGAGGCAAGAATCATGCCGACGGATCGGGTGGATGCGAATGTGCCTCTACGGTTGGAATATGACGGTCGATTCGCACACGACGCGGCGCATCGGAACGTCGGTCGGTTCGGTCGGGATGGCGTCGGAGAGCGCCGCGGAAAAGCACAGGCAGACGGTTTTATCGGCGTTATGTTCCAGGAAACGGTCATAAAAGCCTGCGCCGTGGCCGAGACGTTTGCCGTCCGGGGACGCTGCGACGCACGGGACGAGGATCAGATCGAGCGCGGACGGCTCTGCGGTTTCGGAGCAGTCGACCGGCTCAAGGATGCCGTACGCGCCGGGCGCAAGGTCGTCGAGACCGCGAATGCGCACGGCGAGCATCTCACCCTTGCCGATGCATTTCGGCACATACACGCGCTTGCCGTCGCGGAGCGCGCGTTCGAGGATCCCGCGGGTGTCCGGCTCCGTGGGCATGGCAATATAAAGGAAGAGACTGCCGGCCGCCGCGTACTCCGGCAGGGCCAGAACGCGGCGCCGGATCGCCTCGCTCGCCTGTTCGCGGACCGTTTGCGGCAGGGCCCTGACCCTTGCCGCGATCTCGCGCCGCAGCTGTTTCTTCTGTATGCGGATCTCTTCGTTCATGCGCGCTCCTTTCGTTTTGCGCCGCCCGTCGGATCGCCGAGCTTCCGCAGAAGCGGCCGCACGGCCAGCGTACCGAGGATCAGCACCGCGACGCCCGCCGCGGTGATCGCCGCGAGCATGATCCAGTGCCGCCCGGTCATGGAGGCGGTGTCGAGTTTGAACAATGCGGGCAGCAGCGCGACCGCGCCGGCAAACGCCGCGCTCATCACCGCGCACACCGCGACGCGCAGCCCGGAGAACGGCCTGCAGGTCAAAATCAGATTGCCGAGGCCGATCACGCCCGCCGACAGCACCGCCATCGTAGACGAGACCGTTTCCGGCGTGCCGCAGTAGTTTGCGATCATGGCCGAAAGCGCGCACACGACCACGCCCGCCGCGCCCGGTACGGCGCGCAGCAGGATGCGCTTTAAGAAATGTCCGGCCGCGCGTTCGCTGCTCGGCTCCAGCGCGAGGAAGAACGACGGCGCGCCGACGGTCAGCGCGCTGATCAGCGTCAGGTGGATCGGCTCGAACGGATAGCGCAGCGGCAGAAACAGCGCGATCAGGATGTTGATGACGCTCAGCGCAAAGGAATAGAGCGTCTTTTGCAAAAACAGCGACGCGGTCCGCGTGATGTTGCCGATGACGCGCCGCCCCTCCGCCACGACTGCGGGGAGGGAGTTGAAATCGTTGTTGAGCAGCACGAGCTGCGCCGCGTGCTCCGTCGCCTGCGCGCCGCCCGCCATGGCGATCGAGCAGTCCGCCGCCTTCAGCGACGGAATATCGTTGACGCCGTCGCCCGTCATGGCGACGTGGTGTCCCTCTGCCTTCATCGCCTCGACGAGAATGCGCTTGCGCTCCGGTGTGAGCCGGCCGAAGATCACGCAGTCCTTTGCCGCGGCCTTCAATTCATCGTCCGTGAGCTTTGCGCAGTCCGCGATCCGGTCCGCGCCCGATAGTCCGAGCGCGCGCGCAGCGGCTGCCACGGTCCGCGGATCGTCGCCGCTCATGACGCGCACCGAAACGCCCTCGTGTTCAAACCATTCCAGCGTTTGCTTCGCGCTCGGCCGCATCGTTTCGGAGAGCAGCAGAAGCCCTAAAAGCCGTGTGACCGGCGGCAGCGTTTCGCCCTCGATCGCGCCGTCCGCTTCGGCCATCAGCAGCACCCGATAGCCCTCGTCCGCCGCCCGTTCCGCCTCCGGCACCGGTGTGTCCGTCACGAACGACGCCGCGCCGACGATCAGCGTTTTGCCGTTTTCAAACGTCGCCGCCGACTTTTTGCGCGCCGAGGAGAACGGCAGCGTCGCCGTCGCCTTCTGCGAGCCGCCGTGAAACGCCTTGGAGATCGCGCGAAGCGTCCCGGACGTCGCGTCGAACGCCGCAATGAAGTCCGCCGCCTTCTGTTTCAGCTCCGCTTCATCGGCTTCAAGGGGCACGAAGCGCTCGAACGCCATCTCGCCGGTCGTCAGCGTGCCGGTCTTGTCCGTGCAGAGCACGTCCGCGCGGGCCAGCGTTTCGATGCCGAACAGCTCCTGCACCAGCGTCTTGCGCCGACCGAGCTTGACGACGCCCGCCATCAGCGCAACGGAGGTCAGCAGGATCAGCCCCTCCGGGATCATGCCGATCATGGCGGCGACCGCCTTCGGCACCGCGTCCGCGACCGGGGACTTCAGCAGAAACACTTCTTTCAGGAACAGAACGGCGCCGATCGGCACGAGGATCTTGGAAACGAGCGAAACGAGCCGGTTCAGCTCGGTCATCAGCTCGGACTTGGGCGAGCGGATCCGCTTTGCGTCCCGCATCAGCCGCGCGGCGTAGGCATCGTCGCCGACCGCAACGAGCTGCGCCGTGACGCGGCCCTCGGTGAGAAAGCTGCCGGACATCAGAAGCTCGCCCGCCTTGTGCGTCACCGGCTCGCTTTCGCCGGTCAGAAGCGATTCGTCCGCCGCGCAGACGCCGTCGCAAATCAGCGCGTCCGCCGGGATCTGGTCGCCGATGCGGAACACGCACAGGTCGCCGTACACCAGCTGCTCCGGCGGGCATTTGCGCTCTTTTCCGTCGCGGATCACGCCGACGGAGCGATCCTCCAAAAGCCGCAGTTTTTTGATCATCGCGCGGGCGCGCAGCTCCTGTACCGTGCCGATGACGGTATTGGACACGACCACGCCCAAAAACAGCATGTTCCGCCACGATCCGACGACCGCAAGGCATGCCGCCAGCGCAAAGTTCAGCAGATTGAACAGCGTGAACAGATTGTCCGCCACGATCCGCGCGACGCTCTTGCCGGGCTCCTCGGTCTGGCGGTTGCTCTTCCCCGCCTCCGCGCGCGCGGCCGCCTCGGTCTCCGAAAGCCCCTCCGGCTGCGTCAAAACGGTCCCCTCCGGCGGTGCGGTTGGGATCTTCAGCGTGCCGGTATCGGATTCTGTCGCTGCATGTTTCTTCTTCATACGCGTTCTCTCCACGAATAGTCGGCTTCAGTATAGTACATCCGCGCGAAAAAAACAAGACGGAGAGGTTCTCTCCGTCTCGTTCCGTCTCATTCAAAGCGATTACTGCCAGTCCACAAGGCCTGTGCGGATATCGTAGACCGCGCCGGCGATCTTCGCGTCCGAAAACGCCGGATGATCCGAAAACGCTTCGCGGATGCGGTCGACGCCGTACTGCACGTTCTTGCGGCACGCGGCGTCCGGGTCGGTCTCCATGCCGATCGCCTTGCGGATCTCGTCCGTAATGGAGGTGATGAAGCCCTCGGAATGTCCCGCGACGGTCGCCGCGATGGCGCCGCAGCCCGTATGTCCGAGCATCAGCACCGTGCGCGCGCCGAGGTGCGACACGGCGTACTCAACGCTGCCGAGCGCGTGCGCGTCAAGGACGTTGCCCGCAACGCGGATCACGAACAGCTCGCCGATCCCCGCCTGAAAGATCTCCTCCGGGATCACGCGCGAATCCGAGCAGCACAGCACGACCGCGTACGGATGCTGTCCGTTTGCCGCCGTTTGTTCACGCAGCGCCGCGGTCTCTCCTGCAGCGTACGACCGGTTGCCTTCGGCCAGTCTTTCCAAAGCGTTCAAGGCGGCCCCTCCTTATACGGTCAGGATCTCCGCGATCTCGTCGCCGCACGCGTCGAGCAGATCCTTGCCGCCCGTCACGCATACGGACGGCTCCGCCGCGACGCCCTCCAGAATGTCGCAAAGCGCGTTCAGATCCGCGGGCGTCGTGCCGAGCAGCGTGCGATAGCGGTTGACGATCTCCTCCTCGGTGATGCCGCGGAAATACCGGTTCTCGCCTGCGGTCATCTTGTCTTCGGCGGTGCGGAGCGGATCCGCCGACGGGATCGCGCTCAGAATGAATCCGGTCAGATCCGGCGCATCGGCGGTAAACGAGCGCACAAACGCCGGCGCTTCCCGCATGATGCCGAGCGAACGCGCCGGCTTCGGATCGCGGTAGGTGTAGAAGTACAGCTCGCCGGTATCGCGGCCGACAAAGCCGCAGCCGTACGCGCCGCCCTGCACGCGGATCGAGTTCCAGAGATAAGTGAAATTGAGCAGGTTCGCAAGCACCGGAATGCTGCCGGAATACGGAATGCCGAGCCGGTCGAGATGCCCGCCCTTGACGGCAAAGCTGACCTGCGCCGGGATCAGGATCCCCTCGCGCCTGCTTCCCGCCGCGGCATACGCCGCCTCGCAGGGAACGCTGCCGTCCGCCGGGAACGCGTCGATCAGCATGTCGATCGCTTCGCTGCCGACCGTTTCCGAGCAGGAGACCGTCAGCCGCTTCTGCGAAACGATCCGCTTCAGCAGGTTTTTCATCGTTTCGAGCAAAGCGCGGATCGCCGCGTCGCCGCCCTCGACGACCTTGTTCAGCCATTGGATGAACGCAGCGCCGCCGGTCTGTTCGTTCGCCATACCGTACGCGGAAACGTACGAGCCGAACCGCATCATCGCATAGCGGTGTCCCTCCGCCGGCAGGGAAAGCTTTGCGCCGACCGCGATCTGCTGCACCATCTCCCGGACAAGATCCGCATCGTCGAACACGGTCTCATTGAGAAGCTCGGCAAGCAGTCCGACGGCGTTCTCCGTCTGCTCCGTGAGGCATGCGACCGATGCGGAAAGCAGCACGCGGCAATGGTCCGCATCGCTGCCGGGAAGCACCGTCGGCGAGAAGTCCAGCCGTCCGATCGTGTTCTTGACCGCAAGCGGCAGCTTGGCGCGGCTGTGCCGCTTCGTCGCAAGGCTGCCGAGCACACGGCACAGCACCGACAGCGCGGGCAGCTCGTCAAGACTGAGATCGCTCGCCGCGAAGTGCGCCTTGAACAGCGCCAGTTCGGTATCGACGGTGTGGCGAAGGACCGTCACGCCCTTCTGTTCGGTCCGCTCCGTCATCAGCGGCTCCGGCCGGTCCTTGAGGTCCGACAGCTTCAGCATCGGGATCGTGCGAAGCGCCTCCTCGCTGTCCGGCGTCTGCTGGAACAGCTTCAGCGATTCCGCCTGCGATTTGATGCGCGCGCGGTCCGCGTCTGTCCACGCCGCGCTCTCAGTCCGGATGCGCGCCGCCTCCTTCGCCCGCTTTTCATCGCCGAGCGTTTCGGACGGGACGAGCACGACCGTCGCCGTGTGCGCGTTGTCAAGGAACAGCTCACGCAGCAGCGTTTCAAAATAATCGCCGTCCAGCTTTGCTTCGAGCGCCTTCAACGTCTCCTCCACCGCAAGCCCGTCTCTCGGATCGCCGCCGTACAGCCAGGTGTTGAGCATGGACAGCGCTTCGTTGAGGCTTCTCGGCAGCCACGCCTGCCCCTCCCTGTCGCGCATGCGGAATGCAAAGCTGCGGAAGCAGGCGGACAAACGCTCCCGGTCAAGCCCTTGTGCGACGATCGTTTCCAGCGTTTCGCGGACCGTCGTTTCCAGCGCTTCGCGCTTGTCCGCGTCGGTATTCATCGCCTGCCAGAAGAGATACGACTGCTGCATGCTGTCGTCCAGCTCGATCGAGAAATCCTGCGCCAGATTCCGGTCGATGACCGCGCGCTTCAGCGGCGCGTCGTTGTCGCCGGTCAGGTAATCGGAAAGCACGGCCGCCGCAAAATTGCGCTCGGCGGTCTCAAACGTGCCGAACGCCGTTGCCGCCGCAATGATCGCGCGGCCTTCCTTCGGCTCGCCCGCACCGATCTCGAACGGGACCTTTTCGGTCACCCGTTCGATCGGACGCTGCATCGGGATCGTGAAGTCCGCCTCCTGCCGTTCAAACGCGGAAAGGAAGGAATCGATCTTTGCGAGCACCGCGTCGACGTCGATGCTGCCGACCAGCGAGATGCGCGCGTTGGACGGATGATAATGCTTTTTGTGGCTGGCAATGAACTGCTCGTAGGTCAGATCCGGAATGCACGCCGGATCGCCGCCGGAAACATGCCGGTAGCAGGTATCCGGGAACAGCAGCCGCGAGATCTCGTTGTACAGCACCGTATGCGGCGACGCGAACGCGCCCTTCATCTCGTTGAACACGACGCCCTGATAGCAGAGTTTTTCGCCCTCGCCCTCGTAGCGCCAGCCCTCCTGACGGAAGATCTCCGGCTTATGATAGATCAGCGGATGCAGGACCGCGTCGAGATAGACGTCGATCAGGTTCAGAAAATCGCGGTCGTTGCGGCTCGATACCGGATAGACCGTCTTATCGGGATAGGTCAGCGCGTTCAAAAACGTCCGCACCGAGCTCTTCAGAAGCTCCACGAACGGCTCCTTGACCGGATACTTGTCCGAACCGCACAGCACCGAATGCTCGATGATGTGGAACACGCCCGTGGAATCCGCCGGCAGCGTCTTGAACGCGATCGAAAACGCTTTGTTCTCATCCTTCCGGTCGAGCCACGCAAGCTCCGCGCCGGTCTTTTCATGCCGCATCTCGATCAGCGTCGCGTGCAATTCCGCAACCGGGCGAACACGCTCCACCAGAAACCCTGCGATCCTGTCATTTTTCTGCATATGAATGTTCTCCTTCCGCTGCATTGCGTCCCTTGGACACATAACAGTATAATTATACGGTTTTTTCCGATATTTGTAAAGTCTCGGCGCAACAAAAAAGCAGGGCCGTTCAAAAGCCCTGCCTGTTCTCACAGGATTCAGTCTTCGATCTTTTCAAACATGTCCTTGTCGACGCCGCAGATCGGGCAGCACCAATCGTCGGGCAGGTCCTCGAACGGGGTGCCGGGCGCGATGCCGCTGTCCGGATCGCCCTCCGCCGGATCATAGATATAGCCGCAGGGGCCGCACTGATACTTTGCCATACTGTTTCCTCCTTGCAATGCTTCGGTCCGGATGGCTCCGGCCGGTTCCATTATACCGCACGGACGGGACCGAGGCAAGCGATTTTTTCGACGGTCAGCGACCGCGTTCTTCGTAGTCCTGTTCGATCGGCGTTTTCCAGCTTGCGTCGAGCTTTCTGCCCTTTCGCACACAGCCGACGGCGTCGCTGACGACCGCATAGTTCAGCTTCGTCCCTTCGGAATCGCAGGCGTAGCGCACCGCGCGGTCCTCGCGGATGCCGAAGCGCCGCGCGGTCGAGATCGCGTCCATGTTCGCGCCGAGGAACAGGAACTCCCAGCCGTACCGTTCGCGCTGCCGCTCGATCATGCGCTTCACGTCGTCACAGGAATAGCGCTTGCTCGCGTTCTCCATGCCGTCGGTCGTGATGACGAACACCGTCTTTGCCGGGCGATCCTCCTCGCGGGCGTACTTATGCACGTTGCCGATGTGATGCACCGCGCCGCCGATCGCGTCTAAAAGCGCCGTGCAGCCGCGCACCGTGTACTGGCGGTCGGTCATCGGCTCGACCTTTTTGAGATCGACGCGGTCGTGCAGCACGATGCACTCGTGGTCGAACAGGACCGTGGAAACGAGCGCGTCGCCCTCCTCTTTGCGCTGCTTTTCGATCATCGCGTTGAAGCCGCCGATCGTGTCCGCTTCGAGGCCCGCCATCGAGCCGCTGCGATCGAGAATGAATACGAGTTCGGTGAGATTGCTGTTCATAAGAAGAACCTCCTTTTGTTTTGCTGACTGCATTGTAGCAAATCAAAAGGAGGCTGTTGTAAATTCCGGGTTGACATTTTTACGCCGCGCCGCCGGTTTTCAGAAGCGGCAGGCCGCAGTCGTACAGGGCAAGGTTGATCTCGACGATGCTGTAGCAGCCGCGCTCGATGAAATACTGCACGACAAGGTCGGTTTTGCTGCTGCGCGTCAGCGAATAGCCCGCCTTCTCCAGCAGCTTTCTCGTCCTCGCAAGATCGAGCTTCAGCCCGATCGCAAGCTGGATCGCGGTGCTTTTGGTCGGCTGATAGTTCCGGTTGCTGACGATCTTGTGGAACAGCTGACGGCTGATCTGCGCGCGGCGGTAAACATCCGAATCCTTCTCGCCGCATTCATTCAGAAGGTCCAGCACATGCTCGGAAAACGTGTTTTCGGCGCCGCGCAGGATCGTTTCGAGGTCGGTCGCCTTCGGCGCGGCGTTCTCCTGTACGCGGGCCGACTCGAAGCGCGCGTTTCTGCGCCGGTTTTCGCGGATCGCTTTTGCGTGCGCCGGCGCGGCAGGCCGGGCAAAGCCCGTGCATCCCGCGCGATCCTCCGTAAACACGGCGTCCGTTTCCGCCGCTGCGTACTCGACCGTCTCCGCCTCGCCGACATAGCGATCGTCGACGTAGGCCTTCAGATCGCCGAACAGGCCCCTGGCAAGCGAGAACGGCTCGACGCCGAACAGTACAAGAATGATGTTGAGATCGTGCGTCATCAGAAAATCGGTGAACGCGCGGATCGCCGTGCCCAGCGCGATCTCCTGCGGGAATCCGTAGCTGCCGGCCGACAGCAGCGGGAATGCGACGGAACGGCAACGGAGCCGGTCCGCCAGCGTCAGCGCCGCCCGATACGCGGCGTACAGCCCCGCCTCCTCGCCGTGGTTCCCGTCCTCCCACGCGGGCGAAACGGTGTGCAGCACATACGCTGCGGGCAGGTCGAACGCGGGCGTCTCGACCGACGTGCCGACCGCGATCGCGCCGATCCGTTGCCGCGCCTTCAAAAGACGCGGGCCCGCCGCGCGGTGGATCGCCGAATCGGTCCCTGCGCCGACGACCGGCTCCGGATTCGCCGTGTTGACGATCGCATCGGCTTTTACTCTTGTGATATCGTCCCGGATGATGGTAAACGGCATGGGCGTTCTCCTTACGACCGGATCTCAAACACCACGGATGCGATCTCGCCGTTCTTCACCGTGACGGTCGCGTACTCGCGTTCGAGTCCCCTGTAATGGTTGAAGAAATCCTGTAGACTGTCAAGCGCGCCGATCGTGCCGTCGCGCCCGTCGTATTCGACGCCGTAGATGTTCCGTCCCTCTCGCTGCGGCGTGATCGCGTCCGTCAGGACGGCGTCGACCGCGAGCTTCAGGGTGATCGGCTCGTCTTCATAGATATAGAATACGTCGTTCGGCCACGCAAACCGCCAGCTCTGCGTCTCCGGGATGTAGAAGCAGCGCTCCGTGCCCTCGTTGAACACGATCATGCGGACGCCGTTCTGTTCCTCCGTCCGCAGCTCTTCCACGACAAAGCTGTAATCGTGCAGCTGCACCGTGTCGCCGGGCCGAAGTGCCGAAACCGCCGCGTCCGGAAGCTCCACATAGCGCACAAGCCCGACGGTCGGATATGTGATCCCGTCCCGGTCGACCGGAAGCTCCCGGTGCACCCAGACCGCATACGTCCCGTCCGCCAGCGTTCCCGTCTGCGGCGCTTGCGCGGGCGCGGGCGTCGGCCGGGCGGTTTCCTCCGCGGGCTCCGGCGTAAGGGTCGGCGCTTCCGTTCCGCCCTCCGCGGGCGCGGTCGTCGGCAGCGTTTGCGGTTCGGTCTGCGTCCCGCCGAGCACGACCTCGTCGGCCTCCGGTTCGGAGGCAGTCGGCGCGGCCGTCGCCGCCGCCGGGATCGGCGCTTCGCTCTGCTGTGCCTGCCGATCGTCTCCGCACGCCGTGAGTGCGAGCGCAAGAGCGAGCGTCAGAAGGATCGCGCAGATATGCGCAAGGATGGATCGTTTCATGGTTCTCATTCCGTTTCTCACAGTTTTTTGGCATGAAAAAAGATGCCGGGAGGGCATCTCTTTCGATCAATAGCGCAATTCGGAGATCAGATCCTCAAACGGTACTTCCTTATCCTCCACTGCCGTGTCTTCGGTCAGGATCGGCCGCGTTGTCTTTTCTTCCATTGCTTTCGCCTCCCGTTCCTCTTTCTGACCCTATTGTACGCCCTTTCAGACGCACGGTCAACCGGCGCGGGGGTCTATTCACGGAAAGTTAAAACCCTCTTCATACATGCGCACAAGCGCAAACGTTCAATGCTGTTCCCGCCAAAAATACGGGCTTTCGATCTCGATCACGTCGCCGACGTCCAGTACGCGGCCGGAGTCGAGCGTGATGTAGCAGTACAGCGGATCGACGGCGGCGATCCTTCCCGCAAGCGCCTCATATGTGCCGCCGGGCTTGTTCGGATCGGGCACAAAGCAGGTGAACACCGCGTCCTGCGGCTCGGCCGCTTCCATCAGAAGCGTGAGCTTTCGGTTCAGCTCCTCCTTCTTGTTCTCGTCCAATACGATCTGCCGCTCGGTGTACCGCGCGGCCTCGTGGATCAGATCGTCGTACCCGGTCAGCGCGGCGAACGGCGCAAACTGCGCGGCGCGATTCAGCTTCGGCATCCGCGGATGCTTTTCCGACGTCGGATGCTCGCGGTCGATGATGTCGCCGTAGCGCTCTCTTGCGTCGTTCATGCCGCCGCTCCTTTCGTTATTGTACGATCTCGGCGATCGCTTCGATCTCGACCAGCACGTTCTTCGGCAGCGTCCTGACCGCCACGCACGAGCGCGCCGGCGCGCCCTGGATGTACTTTGCATACACCGCGTTGAACGCCGCAAAGTCCGCCATGTCTGCGATGAAGCAGGTCGTTTTCACGATGCTGTCCATCGTCGCGCCGCCCGCCTCCAGCACCGCCTGCACATTCCTGAGCGACTGCTCCGCCTGCGTTTCGATCGTGTCGCCCGCGATCGCGCCGGTCTTCGGATCGACCGGGATCTGGCCCGACGTGTACACAAGGTTTCCCGTGATCATGCCCTGCGAATACGGCCCGATCGCCGCGGGCGCTTTCTCTGTTGCGATTCGTTTCATGTCTGTCCCTCCGTTGGTTTGATAGTTTCCGGACGCATGGCGCGCATCCTTCGGTACGCCGCCCTGTGTCCGTCCGATTCCTCATAAAACGCCTTCATGTCCGCGCACGGAAAGCCCGGACATTCCCCGCAGAACGCGATCCCCTGCCTTTGGCAGCAGGCGACCGGCATGCACGCGTCCCCTTCCATCCATACGCTGTCGCGGCAGCCGGGGCACGCCCCGCTCCGCCGATCCAGGCATGCGGCGCAGTCGACGCCGCAGTACGCAAGCAGCCGCAGGTCCTCCGTCATGTTCCCTCTCGCTCGATCTTCTCGACCGTATCGTGATAGATCTCCCTGCGAAGGCGCGTGAGCCAGTCCGAAAACGCCACGGTGTCGAACGCGTACGTCTTGTTCAGCGCATATTCGTTCGGCTCCCACGTCCCGATCGGCGACTCGTTGTGCTGGATCACCGCCTCCAGCTTGTCGAGCGCTTTGTAGATCCGCGCTTCAAGCGTCGTCTGCGCGTTCATCTCGGCATACAGGGCGGACAGCTCGCTGTCAAGCGGCGCGGGAAGCGAACGCACCCAGCGGTCCAAAAGCCGCTCCTCGGTCTGCTCATCCGCATCGGTTTTCAGAAACGTCGGAATGTCGCCGGTAAAGCATTCGCCGAGGTCGTGTATGAGACACATCCGCGTGACCCTGTCCATGTCCGCGTCCGGGAACACGTCCCGAAGCAGCATCGCCATCAACGCGATGCGCCAGCTGTGCTCGGCGACGCTCTCGCGCCGTCCCTTCGACGTCGTGCAGTGCCGCGTCGTGTCCTTCAGCCGCTCCGCGACGTGCAGAATGTCCAAAAACGCCCTCGGTTCCATATGCGCTCCTCTTTCAAAATCCTCCTTGGTCAGTTCAAGAAAAACCATGCCGTCCGTTTGCCCGATCTCGCGGAAGCCGACGGCCCGGTGCATCCGATACGCCGCGTCCCGCGTCGTTTCAAATTCGTTGTGCAGCCGCGTCACGCCGTGCGAAAACGCGTACTCCGCAAGCAGGCGAAGTCCCTGCTTCCCGCAGCCCTTCCCGCGCTCCGGCGCATAGATCACAACGCCCATGTCCCACCAGTCGCGTTCCGGCGTATAGTGAAAGCACACGTCCCCGACGAAGGCGCCGTCCGTGCCGCGCCGCAGATAGGCGTAAAACCGCTCCGGCTCCGCGCCGATCCAGTCCGCGCACAGCCGTTTCCATTCCTCCTGCGCGTTCGGAATACACCCGTCCGGCGGAAACCACGGCGCGTTGTACGCCATCGTCTCAGGATCGGACATCATTCTTTCGTAAAACCATCCGTCCTCCGGATGCGGGATGTACAGTGAAAGCGTATCTGCCATGCGATCCTCCTATGCCTTGTGTCCGCCGATCTGCGCGTTGCGCTCGATCGCCGTTGCGCCCTCCTGCAGATTCAGCCCGCGCACGACGGCGTTCTTGCCGTACTTGTCACGGATATCGAGCAGCGCCTTCTGCCGCCGCCCCTCCTTTTCGAGCGCAGCCGTCTCCTCGGCCCGCGCCCGCTCCTTTGCCTCCGGATCCGTGAACAGGTCGAGCTGCTCCGGCACGGATTCCTCCTCCCGCACCTCGTCCGCGGTCTTGAGGCTGCACACCGTCACGTTGAACCGCCGCATCAGAAGCGTTTTGTCCGCGATCCGGTCGAAGATCTGCCGCGCCGCCTCGACGATGCGCGCGGTCGACGCCACATGCCGTCCGAGGTTCTGTGACCCGTGCGCGGGCTTCGGCGCCTGTCTGCCGTAAAAATCGCCGACGATCTCGCCCTTGTACGCCGCGGCGCGCACCGGATCGGTCAGGTTTTCGACGTCGTACGCGATGCTCACGGTGACCTGATCGGTGAACAGCCCCTTCCGCACAAGGTCCATCGACAGCTGATCCGCCATCTCCTGCACCACGACGCGGCCCTCGGCCGCCGTGTACGGGCGGGACAGCACCTGCCCCTGGCTCAAGCTCTTCCCCTCCGGCGTGTACGCCTTGCAGTCGCGGATCTCGGTCGGCTCCCAGCCCCACGCGTGGTCGATCAGAAGCTCCGCGTTGATCCCGAACAGGCGGTAGAGAAGGTCCTCGTTCTTGTAATCGGTCGGCTTTCCGATCGAGCAGCGCGCGACGTCGCCCATCGTGTACATGCCGTACGTCTCCAGTTTTTTCGCAATGCCCCTGCCGATCCGCCAGAAATCGGTCAGCGGCCGGTGGCACCAAAGGAGCTCGCGGTAGCTCCTTTCGTCGAGCTCAGCGACGCGCACGCCGTCCTTGTCCGCAGGCATGCGCTTTGCCACGATGTCCATGGCGATCTTGGCAAGATACATGTTCGTGCCGATCCCCGCCGTCGCGGTGATGCGCGTCTCCTCCATCACTTCGCGGATCAGCATCATCGCAAAGTCGTGCGCGCTCACACGGTCGCGCAGAAGGTACGGCGTCGCGTCGATGAACACCTCGTCGATCGAATACACCAGAAGGTCCTCCGGCGAAACGTGGCGCAGATAGATCTCGACGATGCTGCGCGAATAGTCCATGTAATAGTGCATGCGCGGCGTGGCGACGATGAAATCGAGCTCCAGCGACGGGTCGCGGTCAAGCTCGGATTTCAGGATCGACTTGCCGGTGAACCGGCCCCCCGGCGCGCGCATGCGCCGCGCGGCGTTGACCTCCCTGACGCGTTCCTTCACCTCGAACAGCCGTCCGCGCCCCGCGATCTTATGCGATTTCAGCGCGGGCGACACGGCAAGGCAGATCGTCTTGTCCGTGCGGCTCTCGTCCGCGACGACCAGGTTCGCGTCCAGCGGGTCGAGCGCGCGCTCCGTGCATTCGACGGAGGCGTAGAACGATTTCAGGTCGATCGCGATATACTGCTTCTGCATCGTGCGCCTCCTTCGTTTTTTATGATTATACCATATCCGCACGCGGGAATCGAGAGGTATTTTCCGGTTCTTCCGAAAAACGGTTGTCGTGCGGTCCGCGCCTGTGCTATACTGCCGGTATCAAGCTGAAAGGAGCATCGGCATGGTCCCCACCGTCTGGACGTATCTGATCGTCTGCCCGCTCGTGTTTTTGGCGGGCTTTGTGGACTCGGTCGCGGGCGGCGGCGGGGTCATTTCGCTGCCGGCGTACCTGATCGCCGGACTGCCGCCGAAGCTCGCCATGGGCACGAACAAGCTCGCCAACGGCTGCGGCACCGCCATGTCGGTCGTCCAGTACGGAAGGCGCGGCAAGATCGCGTGGGCCGCGGCGCTGCCCGCGGCGGTCGGCTGTCTTTTGGGCGCGGCCGGCGGCTCGTCGCTTGCGGTCCGCCTGCCCGACGCGGCGTTGAAGATCATCCTGCTTGCCGCACTGCCGGTCGCCGCCGTGATCCTGCTCCTCGCGCGGCACAGAACGGATGAAGACGAAAAGCAGCTTCCGCACGGCAAAACGGTCCTGTATGCGGCGCTGATCGGGCTTCTGATCGGCGTGTACGACGGGCTCATCGGCCCCGGCACCGGGACATTTTTGACGATCGCGTTCTCGGTCGTGCTGGGTTTCGGACTGCTCAAGTCCTCCGGCTGCGCCAGAACGGCTAATCTGGCTTCCAACATTGCCTCGCTGATCGTCTATCTCATCAACGGCAGCGTGCTGTTTTCCGTCGGCGTTCCCGCGATCCTCTGCTCGATGCTCGGCAACCTTCTCGGCGCGCGCTATGCGATCCGCGGCGGCAGCAAGCGCATCCGGCTCGTCATGTTCTTCGTGCTCGGTCTGCTCTTTGTGAAAACGGTCCTGGAGCTTTGCGGCCTGCTCGATTTCAACACCCTCTCCCTGACATGATCCCTTGAATGCAAAGGTGAAGTTAGGGTGATATATCCTTTGCAGCGAGAAACGGATAAAAGAAAGCGTTTCAGGAAGGATCAGCCCTGCTCAGGATCGCATTCAAGATGGATTATTGTTGATCTCAGCCTAACCGGAGCA
>CAKJYC010000055.1 GCA_918244965.1 Clostridiales bacterium
AAGCTGACCTGCGCGGTCGCGGGCAGCACATGGAGCACGGTCTATACCTACGACGGCGACAACCGGCCCAAGACGACGACCCTGCAGAACAACACGGTCATTACAAACACGTTCGACACGCTGAACCGGCTGACGAAGCGCACGATCGGGCTCAACACCGATTACGAAACGAAGCTGACGGAACACAAGGGGACGGTTCTTCTGTGTTGACAGGACGATGAAAAACAAACACAAGGGGACGGTTCCAAACACAAGGGGACGGTTCTACTGTGTTGACAGTGTCAAGGGAACGGTTCTCTTGACAACTTTTTACGGTTCATAGTGGGATACACATAACACCTGTTGCAGTAAAAACCCGTTTTATCAACCGCCTTGATGTTTTACAAAGAAAGCATCAAGGCGGTTACTATTTATGAATATTGATGAATTTTGTCAACAAATGAAGAAAGAAACTGATCTCGCGCGTCGATATAATAGATGGACAAAGGGGGGCGTGTGGAAGATGGTAATTACCGAGAATGAAGAAGCAAAAGTGATATACCGGCATATTGCAGCTCTTGCCAGGAGTGCTTATGAGGAAGAGAAAAAAAGGGAAGAGTCTATCATAGAACAAGCCGGCAGAATGCAGTCCGCATTTTCATTTGTGATTGCACGTCGGTCATGGTTGCTATGATCTGTTCGACGCCATCTGTGCCGAAGAACTCCGGGTCAACCGGGATCATAACGCTGTCGGCTGCGACAAGTGCGTTCTGCGTCATAACCCCCAGACTCGGCGAACAGTCGATCAGAATATAGTCAAAGTACTGACGCACGGTATTGACATACCTGCGCAGATAAACATGTCTATTCGGATCTTCCTTCAGGGAGAGTGCAAAGGCATCGATCTGCTTGCTGCAGGGCATGACACAAACCGGGTCAAACCTTGCTTTCAAGATTCCCTTATCAAGGGCGGTGGGGATGCCCATCTGAATATTGATCAGCGCGTCTCTGATGGTATACTGACTGCGTCCTTTTGCTTTGCATCCCAGCCCACGGCTCAGATTGCCTTGTCCGTCCAGATCGATCAGTAGTACCCGTTTTCCGTGCTTTGCGAGACCTGCGCCGACGTTGATGGCGGTTGTCGTTTTTGCAACGCCGCCTTTCTGATTCACGATTGCGATTACTTTTGTCATTCCTTTTCCCTCGTTATGTGATGATAAAAGCACCGTCCCGGACCGTCGTTCTCACGCATGTTCTCCCGAACCCCCGCATCCCGCCGGGCCGCGCAATGCTGTGAAGCGTTCAACGCGGAAGTATCATTCTGTTGTTATTCGAGACGGCTATTCGATTGTCAAGATGTCAGGACTTCACAAACAGCCCTTCACTTAACAATCCAACGAAGCATCCAAAAACCGACAATTCACAAATGTACGGATGAAAAGCAGGGGATATGGACTATATGGAATCTATGGACAAAGCACGACTGAACCAAAAATGAGAAAAGCAGATTTCATGGGCTTTTTGAACAGAAATGAATTGCGTTTTATTTCAAAAGTTAGTCAAAAGTTAGTCAAAACCCAAAATCGAGGCAAAATGAGCACAAATAGAGGCGGAGAGTCTGGGCTCGATTTTGACTAAAAAAAGTTAGTCAAGAATTTTGACTAACTTTTCAGAAATGAAAAAAGCCCTAAATTAGGGCTTTTTCTGGCGTCCCCGGCGCGATTCGAACGCGCGGCCTTTCGCTTAGGAGCTCTCATTTTTGCGATGATCAACAAACCTAGACTACACCTGCAAAAATCCAAAAAACCAGTAATTTAGGGATTTTTTGGCTATGTTCATTTTGTATTTTTGATTTTTTCAAATCATTTCGAGTAACCTTTCGAGGCTGTTTGCGGTCAAAAATGTAGTCAAAACAACTGTCATTCGCGGAGCTATTCGAAATCGTTATCGAGCAATTCTTTGTCATTATCGCGTAGCAATCCTACAAGCATTGTGATATATCCTAATGAATAGTCCGCATCATGGCCATTCGAGTTTTTCCAGAACAACCATAGGAAATGTGTCTATCGGAACGAAGGGAGAACGAACGTTGAAGATTACATTTTCTCCAATTCTTCAATGCATTTGTGCAGATAACTGACAAGGATCTTGTTATTGGTTTTTTCTTTTAACGATAAAGAAGAATCATTGATAGGATAAATGAATGCGCTGCATACTAATTGTATTGTACGCAAAAAGGCCTCAACCAGCAAGGAACTCATAGTTCAAAATCGTACCTCAAATCTGTTGTTCCCCGCTTGTTCTGCTCCGCCCGGCTTTCCATGCAGAAATTGCAACGGATTCTATCTCATTGACGGTCATGTCCCGCAGCTCTTCACTGTTTGCACATAGGTATCTGGTGGATCGCGCACTGGCGCGATAACTGCCGTCTTTCTGCTGCTGAAACGAAGAGCAGACATAGAACGATTCATCCCCATCTTTCAGAAAGATGAGGTATGGAAGTTTCTTCTGAACCGTGCCGGTTATTATGATGTTTTCCTTACGGATTAGATATCCGTCGGCATTATTTTTCATCTCATTTTCCGACTCAAAATTTCACTATTTTTACACTAATCAAATTCAGTCATCAAAGATCGCGTTGATTGTTTCCATCTCATCAACAAAGTCGAGGAAGTCGTCAGTCCTTCGGTTCTGCTGCTCTTTCATCATGCGCCGGTATGTCCTGCCGTCCACGACAATGGTTCGCTCTTCATAGACGACTTTTTTTCGACCGAATAGCCCGCGTCTGACAACTGGCACCTGAACTCTGACTCTATGCTTCATAATTACCTCCGACAGCCTATTCGTCTTCTGCTTTAAACTCGTCTCTGTGGGCTTCAAAGAAATCGAAGTATTTGCGGATGTTGTCCAACTCTGTCCATTTCTTTGTCCGAACGGGATCCGCATCCAGATCATAGATCAGCGCGTCCGGAATGGACAGCAGCACTGGCGAGTGTGATGCGATTACAAACTGACATCCCAGATACCGTGCCGAGTCAAGAATGAGCTTCGCCAGTTCCTGCTGATAAACGATGGACAGACTGTTCTCCGGTTCATCGAGCAGATATAAGGCGTTTTCCCCGATATGCCCAACGAAGAAGCCCATAGCGCTTTCACCGTTTGACCGCATGTTGACGTTGCCCATCAGTCTGGACCGAACGTACTTGGATTGCGTCTTTGTCTTGGCTTCCCACGTCTTCCGCCATTCATCAAATTCGTCCATGGACCGAAGCTGATGATGGGCATATTTATTGTCAAGATATTCCTGCATCAGTTCAGCTCTGCGAACATTGATGCCGTCGTTTATCGCCCGGGTGTCAAGAAGAAAATCGAAAACGTCGTCACTGGTCAGGATCTGACTGTTTTCCGGGATCGGTTTCGCCTGAACCCGGCACATCTTCACATAATCCTGAAACAGAGAACTGCCGTTGAAAGGCGAGTGCCTTGTCAGTTCGAGCTTCTCCGCAAGAACATTCAGCAGTGTTGTCTTGCCGGAACCGTTACCACCGTAGAAGAAGGTGATCGGCGCAAACTCGATTTCTAGCAACCCTTTGTCCGGAAACAGATTAAACGGATACATATTGTTATAGAACGACTGCTTTACGCCAACAGTGTAATTCACGTCGTCCTTCATGGATACAAGATTCAGTTTTTGCAGATATTTCCTGTACATATCCAAGCTCAACAAGCTTCTTCCTGGAGCCAATCAGAGATCTTTCTCGGACAGTTTTTGAGATTCCGCATCTCCATGATACATTCTCCGCAGTTTGCTTTCAAGCACTGTTTGCAAATGTTGTCGCTGATTTCATCGGAAACAACTTCGCTCAAGTACTTTGCGAGCTTTTTCGCATCCATATTCTCCATCTTCTGCATCAGTTTATCTCTGTTCGTCATAGTAGCCTCCTGTTAATTCCCTTTTCCGCCCGCCATTCCTATGGCCAGATACAGTCCCCATACCGCCAGCACTAATACGATCTTCAGGATCCAGTGCATCTTCTTGCTTCGAACGATTAGAATTGTAGCCGGGATCGGGAAGATGAAGATCCAGCCCATAATCCACCAGAAGGTGTGACGCTTTTTCGACTGAACCGGCGTGTATGTCTGCCGCGGCTGCGCGTATGTCTGCTGCGCGATTTCTGCCTGTGCGCGTTGCCGTCCCTTTTCGAAGTTATACCCGGCTTCCTCCGAATCGAAATCGTTTGTCGGCTCGGTTTCATGATCCAGCCAAGTGGTCATGCCACAATACTCGCATGTCGCCTGCTGCATGGTTGCTTCGACCTTCAGCGGAGCACCGCAATGCGGACAATTGATTTGAACCGGCTTCATGATGCTTTCCTCCTGTTGAATTCGCAGATCAGACCTCTGCAACCTTGATGATAAGATCCTTTCCGTCATGTTCGATTGTCATCAGTCTTGCGTCAGCGCCGGACGGATCCAGGAACGGTCCATCAATATATAGGTCAATGTCTTCGGGAGCTGCTGCCACGAGCTGCTTCAGCAGTTCTTCATACCGTGCGCTTTGTTCTGCGGTGTTGATTGTGACGTTGTTGAGATAAAACGTCAGGCCGTCATCAACGTCCAGGATCGAATCAATGCTCATATCGGCCAATTCACGGCAGATCTCAAGCAGTTCCGGATGGGCTTCTGCATTGAACGATTCATCCGTGTCGATAATAACGGTGGACCGCTGTTCTTCCCATTTTCCGTCTGGGATAGACGAAACCTGTTCGAAGTCTACTAAACCGGAATAATCTTTTCCGTTATGTCTTCCGTAGGCGACCATCTTGCCAGGTCCTTCATCACAGTCGGCGTTGTTCCATGCGGAATAGAAAACATCCGATACGTCTTCTTCGCCGGGATCATCAAAGAAGTCCATCAGCGCAAACGGACCGACCAACTCGTACATCTGCCATCCGGCGCGCCAGATGTAATGGTAATCGATTGAAAAGTCGATCTCTTTTGCCTCCGACATGGCTTGAAGGATCTTCTTGTACTCGGGTGTAACTTCGTCCCCGGAAAACCCGTATTCGACGCCGTCAGCGACCAGGTTCATTCTGTACACATTGGCTTCGCCAGTCACCATCAATGCCGCAAGGGCTGCGAGCTGTCCGTTCATGATTTCCACTGGCAGGGAATAATCGCTGTTGTCCGCTTTCTTGACTTTCAGATGCTCCATAATGCTGTATGCAACGCTCATTTTCTTTTCTCCTTATCGTGTTTTTGGAAGTTCTTTCCTTCTCTTCGACTCCCTTGAATGCAAAGGTGAAGTTAGGGTGATATATCCTTTGCAGCGAGAAACGGATAAAAGAAAGCGTTTCAGGAAGGATCAGCCCTGCTCAGGATCGCATTCAAGATGGATTATTGTTGATCTCAGCCTAACCGGAGCA
>CAKJYC010000056.1 GCA_918244965.1 Clostridiales bacterium
CCGGACGCTTCGCGTCCAGCGTTCTGTCCCTTGACTCCGCTCCCGCTCCCTACATACCACGCTCCTTTTGTCAATGTGAAGTTATGGCTTCATCCCTTTTTTACTACCCGAAATCGTAACTTCACTTTGGCATTCTAACTCCCAGTCAATACTATTCTAAAACAATATCTATCCAATAAAAAGGACTTGTGCATGAAAAATCTGAAAACATATTTTGCACGAGCAATCGGCTGTTATGTTGACGGATTCAATATTGTGTAAACTACTCCCACCATTTTGGCACCATGGAGTGGTTTCGGAAAAGAAATCAGAAAGGAGGTGGCGCTTATCGGCACAAAAACGTATCGCACTGCTAGCAGGAAGGGAACGGAACACAATCGCTTCAGCCGTAAGACGGCAAATCACAAAACAATAGGAGGTATACAAGTGAAGCGCACAAAGGACAACACCATCATCATCGGGATCGACCACGGCTACGGCAACATGAAAACCGCCAACCGCTGCTTTCCCACCGGAATCCTTGCATACGATTCCGAACCGTTGTTTACCAGGAATCTTTTGGTTTTTGAGAACAAGTATTATCTGATCGGCGAGGGTCACAAGGAGTTTCTCGGCAATAAAGTCTTGGATCAGGATTATTACATCCTGACGCTTGCCGCCATCGCAGAAGAGCTTTCCACGGAGAGGGTCACGGAAGCGGATGTGTTTATTGCGGCCGGTCTGCCACTGACATGGACATCCGGCGGTAAGGATGCGTTCGTAGCCTATCTTACAAAGAATCCGGAAGTCGAGTTCACCTATAACGGCAAGCGCTATCATATTCGGATTGTCGGTGCGGCGGTCTACCCGCAAGGGTATGCCGCGGTTGCACCTGCGATTTCCAAGATGAACGGCATCAATCTGATCTGCGACATCGGCAATGGGACTATGAATCTGCTGTATATCGTCAACGGTCAGCCGCAGGCAGGGAAGATGTTCACCGAAAAGTACGGAACTTATCAATGCACGCTTATGGTGCGGGAGCAGTATCTCCAGAAGACGCAGCGGGAAATCCCGGACGCGATCATCGAGCAGATGATCCGTACCGGAGACGCGGACATCGATGCATCGGATCTGAAATTGATCAAGTCAATCGTTAGGGCGTACACGGACGGGATTTTCCGAAGACTGCGGGAACACGGATACGATGAGAATACCATGCGGCTGATCGTGACCGGAGGCGGCGGGTGTCTGATCGAGCATTTTGCGACGATTACCAAAGCAATGCGAAAAGCGGGGCGGATCGTCCGGCAAGGCGATATCTGCGCCGCAGCCAAGGGTTATGAGCTGATGGCGGAAGCGGCAAAGTGACATGAAAGAATATCGTATCAATATCCGTTTCAATCCGGAGAATGAAAAGGACCGGATGATCGTTGCATATTTGAATGGGTTGCGCGAGACACAAAACGTCTCGCGCAATTCGTTTATTATCCAAGCGATCTATGAAAAGATCGTGGAGGGCGATCGGGACGTCGCGCTGGTCGAACAGATCCGAGCCGTGCTTAAAGAAGAGCTCTCGAAGGTCAGCTTCGCTGCAGCGTCGGATGAGCCGGAAACAGACTTTTCCCTTGAGGTCACAGAGGAGGACTTGGAGAAAAGCAAGGGACTATTGCGCTCCGGACTGGAGGCGTTCGGATGATGCCAAATCGGACGATTTTCGGTGCCGTTTCCGAAGGCGCGATCCGAACGCGGTGCCGAAACGGTGCCATGCAAAATGTGCGCCAAAGTTTCCGTTTACAATACATTTGGAATGGTATGCAAAGGTACAATCGGCAGATAAATGCGACCTGCGGCGATGGGTATTCGGGTCCCGTTGTCGCAGACTCTTTTTTCTGTCGCAGAGGTTAGCAAGCAGGGCATTTGTCCGGACAAATGCCGAAAGACGGCGCGCGGTATGCATAGCTTATCGCCGTCTTTCCTGCTTTAAGGGGACACCCCCTAACCCCCGGAACGCGCTTTGCGCAAATCAAATATGAAAGGAATGATGCTTATCGAAAACAAGAAACCAAGAACCCGGATCGAGGTTCGACTGACAGAGAAACAAAAGGAACAAATCGACCGCGCCGCGAAAAAGTGCGGCATAACTGCAAGTGAATATCTGCGACAGCGGGCGTTGGACAGCGAGCCGAAAGCGGTGCTGCCCGACGCTTTCTTTGTATGCTGTGAAAAGCTGGATCGGCTGACGCGAGTGCCGTATGCAAAGGATGTCAACGAAGCTGCGCTTGCCGTGCTAACGGACATGAAAAACATTCTGACCGGCAAGGCGACCGTACCTGCCGAGAAGGAAGAACCGGCACAGCCGGAACCGAAGCCCAAGCGCAAGCTGTTCGGAAGGAGGTGAGATAATGGCAACCACGGGATTCTGGCCCGTCAGGGGCAAGCTCAAGAAAGTTCTCGATTATGCGGACAATCCGGACAAGACGACGGCGAAGGAATATCTCGACGAAGATCTTTATCAGGCGCTCCGATATACGGAGAACGATAACAAGACCGATGAAAAGAAATACGTTTCCGGCGTGAATTGTTCCGCGGCATTTGCCTACGAAGAGATGATGGCGGTCAAACAAAAATACGGCGAGCGCGGCAAGGTTGTTGCCTATCACGGGTATCAGTCGTTCAAAACGGACGAGCTGACACAGGAGCAGTGTCATGCGATTGGGATCGAAACGGCGAAACGGATGTGGGGTAAGGACTACCAGGTCCTTGTCACCACGCACTTGAATACGGACAATCTGCATAACCATTTTGTGGTGAATTCCATTTCCTTCAGGGATGGAAAGAAGTTCCGGAATCAGATATCCCAGCGTTACGATCTGCGGGAGATCTCGGACGCGATATGTAAGGAACACGGGCTGTCAGTTTTGCAGAACGCAAAGTTTTACGGCGGTCCGTCCAAAGGCGCGCATTGGCGGGAACAGCGTGGACAGCCGACGCACCGGCAGCAGTTGAAACAGGACGTGGAGTACTGTCTCAAGTACAGTATGAACTGGGAGCAATTCTATCAGCAGATGCAGGCAAAGGGCTATACCATAGACCCGATCCGCATGTCTGTGAAAGCCGATGGCTGGCAGAGAGCCATTCGCTTGGATCGGCTCGGCTATACAGACGAAGCGATCTATGAGCGCTGGGATCAGAACGAGGCTGATCCGGAGTTTCGGTACAAGTATCAGAACCACAAGCCGCACATCAGCGACAGCGCCGTCTTAATTACGACCATCGTGGAGATGAAGCAGTACAAGCGGGCACGGACGCCGCTGAAAGAGTTATATCGGCAAATGGACTACGAGCAGGCGCACCCGCCGAAAGAACCGCGCTCGGAAATCGACAAGTATCTGGACGGATTGGTGTACGAGATGAACCACACAAAAGATACCGTTACGATTCTCGTCGATGCGATTTTTGCGATCCTGATCGCTCTGATCGAGCTTGCAAGCCATTACGCCAAAGAAGTGATCCTGTCCGCCGATCTGCGGCACGAGTTGAAGAACTACGCGCAGTTCTGTTCCGATCAACGGTTTCTGAAAGAAAACAAGCTGCACACGCCCGACGATCTGGGCAGGGACATCGTTCAAGCGGAAGCGGAGATCACCGCATTGGAAACCAAACGCGGCAAGGTGCGCAATCAGATCCGGCACGAGACCGATCCGACCGTGCTTTCAGAAAACAGAGAACAGCGCGCGGCAATCACCGCCGAGATCACGACGCTGCGCAACCGTGTCAAGCGTGTCAAGCGTATCCGCAAGAACGCGCCGCGGCTCCTCGGACTATTGAAAATGGAGCTGCAGCGTGAATATGAGCGTAAACATCCGGTGAAGGAACAGCAGAAGCAGAAGGCGCGTTCGCATGAACAGGAAAGATAATCGAATACAAGCAGGCAATTCGTTCGGCAGGGCATTCGCCCTGCTTTTTCTTTTGCCTGCGTATCGCACCGCTTCGGCGGGAACGGAGCGAATATGAAAGAAAGGAGTGATGCTATGAAAAAGAAACAGGACGTCCCATGGGAACAGTCTTCGGAAAAGACCGGTTTATATGGGAAGAAACGCAAGAAAGACCAAACTTCGTGTCCGGTGGACGGAATTCCCGATTATGTCTTTGAATCGCTTGCCCGTTGTGCTTTGCCTATCATTCAGGCGTATTATGAAACCGAAGAAGGCAGAAAAGCATACGAGGAATGGAAAGCAAAGCGATAATTGACAGGAGATATAGCTTTATATTTTTGTTTTTGAACAGGGGCTTACAAAGCATATTCGCCTTGGTAAGAGCCCTTGCATATTCATCGCATAATGCAGATGTATTACAAAGAGCCTGCCTCTCTTTCGAGAAAGCAGGCTCTGCGCATTTTTCTACTATGCGTCTGGCTCTTCGCTTTTTGTCATTTCAAACTGCATGACGTCTATCTTCACTTCAGTCTTGCATTTTGGACAGTATAGGGGAAACTGCATAAGAACGGTGTCCTCATATACTTTTGTCCGAGTCTTTCCACCGCAGTTCGAGCAGCGTATCCAGCGGGAATTGATTAATTTTTCCATGTTCTCCTCATTTCATCTTCAGAATGCGTGCGAAGCGAGCAATTAAGATGACTGCAATTAAAATGATGATGATTGCGATCGCAACAAGCAGCGAGATCCACCATTGAGAAAGGGTTTGCTGCTCTTCCACCTTTTGCTTCTCACGTTCTTTTTCTTCATCTGTGATTTTGACGGGTTCTGTGATCGTCATTTTAACTGATTGGTATTCGGTTTGTTTCTCGCCATTAACATCCTCGTATGTTATTTCGATATTGCCGTATGTCTCGCCGTATTTCTGTGAGCCGGACAGCGTGGTGACGAATACGGTCATCACCTTGTCCGCGCTCTCCTGTGGGGCAAGGTTGCCTAAAAACGCCGAGGAGGAGATCAGACCATCACAATTCAGCGAGCAGCGAACGTTGAAGATCTGCGAAAACCCGGTGTTGTAAACGCAGACCGGCAGCGTAAAGCTCTCGCCGCTTGTGATCGATTCCGGCAGACGCACCTCGTCATAGCCAAGCGATGCCTTCTGTACAACAGTCAGCGGATAATCCACGCCGTTTTCATAGGAACCGCTGTCGGCAGCGTCCTTGTAGGAGCAACTGAACCGGAAGGAATGCTTGCCCTCCATAGCGCTCGGCAGCGCGCGAAGATCGAAGGTCACGGTCGTCGATTCGCCTTTTTTGAGACTTTCGATCGTCTGATGATCCTGAATCCCCGTGTACCGGATCGAATCATCCTCCGAAATGTACTGTACCACGACATTCTTCGCGTCGCGCGTGCCGGAGTTTTTTACGGTCAGCGTAACCGTAAACCCGTCGCCGCCGTTGACCACGTCACTGTATTCGCAATCGACGATCTCGATCTTCGGCTGCGTAACGTTGATCGTGTACTTGCCTTCCTCGGTGTATGCGCCGCCGTATTTATCCTCATAGGTGATCTGAACAGTCATGATCGCCGCGCCTTCCGTTGCGCCCGGCGCAATCGCGAGATCAAAGTCCGCGTCAAGCTCGCCTTTAATCGGAAGCGCATCAAAGAACTTTGCATTCAGATCGCCGCTCAGAGTGATCGTGTCCGATTCCGGGATCAGCGATACGCGGATGTTCTTTGCGTCGTAGTTTCCGACATTGCTCATGGAGACGGAAACGGACGCTCTTTCGCCGCCGGATACTTCGGTCGGCGTGATCATGCAGTTCTGGATCAGAATGACCGGTTTTCGGACCGCTGTCGGCCCACCGCCGCCACCGCCGGAGGACGGTGTTTTGCCGCCTGTGATCTGAACCTGCATGGTGAAGGTCTGCTCGGTCGGATCGCCCTGCGGCGTCTTGTACGTTACGTGGAGCATGACGGTATAGGTGCCGTTGTAAAAGGTGCTCTTCAAAGGCGCATCGAACTTGACCAGATATGCATTCACCTTTCCGGTATTGTTCTGTCCCTGCGTGACGTCGTATGTCTGCTCGTGCACATCAAACTGCAGATTGGTCGGCGCAAACGGTCCATCGGAAGGGAACTCCGGAACGACACGGATCGTATTGCCCTGCGTTTTGCCGAGCAGCGGCATAATGAACTGCACCGAACCGTCCGTTTGTACCGGCATATATCCTCCCGCATAGCTCTTGTCCATGCCGGGATACTTCCAGTATGTGTCGATTTTCAGAGGATCGGTCGATTCGCCGGTCGGTTCCGGTGTCTCCTGCGCTGCTGTCGGCTGCGTTGTCGGCGAGGCAGTCGGTTTCTCACTCGGTGATGCTGTAGGCTGCTCCGTGGGCGGTGCAGTCGGAGGCATCGTTGGCGGTGCAGTCGGTTCTTCGCTCGGCGAAGAAGAGGGCTCCGTCAAAGCGGTCGGTTCCGGTTCGTCACCTTCCGCGATTGCCAGCACCGGCGTCAGTGCCAGTATCAGTGCCAGAATCCATGCAAATGCTCTCTGTTTCATACCGTTATCCTCAATTTCTGTGTTATAGCATCGTCATAACGCCTGCGTCCATTTCGCAGACGGTGTCACACAGCGCTTCAATGTCTGCGATGTTGTGGCTTGCAAGCAGAATCGTTCGACCGTCGGTGGCAAGCGATTTGAACAGCTCTCGCATTTCGGCGACGCCGTTCTTGTCGAGACCGTTCATCGGCTCGTCAAGGATCATCAGGGACGGATCCTCCATGATCGCCTGTGCGATGCCGAGGCGCTGCCGCATGCCCAAGCTGTACTTGCCGACGGGTTTAGAGCTCATCGGGTCGAGCCCCACGCGGCGGATCGTGTCGGCGATCTGCTTCAGATTGATTTTGCGCTTGAGCGACGCAAGGATCTCGAGGTTCTTGAGTCCCGAAAGCTGCGGCAGAAAGCCCGGCGTTTCGATGATCAGCCCGATGTCCTCAGGGAAATCGACATCCTTGCCGATCTGCTTGCCGTTCACGAGCACCTTGCCGCTTGTCGGTTGCAGAAAGCCGCAGATGCACTTGAACATAACGGTCTTGCCGCTTCCGTTGTTGCCGACGACGCCGTGGATCTTCCCCGCCTCGAAATTGCGATTGATACCTTTCAAAATCGTGTCTTGTCCGAACACCTTTACAAGATCGTGAATTTCAATGGCATTTTCCATGTATGAATCCCTTTCAATATCCGACATTACGATCGATGATACTGCCGTCTATCGCATTAATTGTTAAAAAAGACTGGTTTTCATACCAAGAACGGCTCATCAGGTCGTCAACATCTTCGTCGGTGCAGTATCCTAAGAAGTCCCAAACTGGAAGTAAATAGTAGTCTTTTGAATCTGGTTTTCTCATGCGCATATAGGAAAGACGTATATTAGTTATATGCATCGTTTCGGGGTAGCCTGTATCCAAGTATACATTCATAAAAATATGCTTTTGAAAGATTTTCATTATGTCATCAAATGATAATAGGGAAACATTTGCATTATCCATAGATACAATCTCACAAGGATACTGCCACAATAGTTGTGTCACAATTCCTTCTTGTACAACGGCGAAGAGTGTTTCTTGGGGCGGATTCCAATTGTAATCCGGTTCCGCTTTTGCTTCCTTACGACCAGAATCTGATCCATAATATGTTGTATAAGGATAACAAGGAATACCCGCATAAATCGGTACTAGAGAAACACGGTAGATTCCGTCATCAACTCCTTGCTGTGAATGCCACTTTAATCTACGATCTTCGTCTGCACAGAAAAGGCCAATTGCTTTTGTCTCTGTAATTCCAAGTTCACTAGCAAAAGACTCTGCAACATTCATAGCAGAAAGTTCTTGATCATTACGCGGATCACGTGTTCCAGTACTTGAATAGATATCAATTGCTTGATTACACTTTCGATATGATATAACGGTAACACCATTTGCATCCTGATATTGCCGTGCAACAACATAATTACTATTCATCAATTCAACACTACGCTTTGAAGGATCAAAAGTTGCTTCCAACAATTCCGCAGTTTCAGGAAAGGCTGATAGTTGAATTGATAGATCTTGCAATTCATTCAAAAGTGCACTGCTGATTATTTCATATGGGACATCGTCGCCGTATGGCTTTTTTTCTAATGCATCAATGTAGTTTTTGCAATACTTAATTCTACTTTCTATTAGCATCTTCTGCTCGTTGGTTGGTTGATAATATGGCTCATCTCCTAACATGAAATGAAACATTCTAGTCCTTTTTTCTCCGTTTGGAATTGAGATATTAACAGTATACACTGGTACATCTGATACGTTTGGGATGCTGATTATTGCATCTAGTACCACAGTCAATTTGTCTCCGATAGCTTTTCCATCGAAGGAATCATTTATATATTCCGGAGCATGAAGGACGCTTCGAAGTGTTCCGATCAAACTGTCTGAAACAGGCGCAGGGGATGAATCGTTCATATCTTTAGGCGCAACAAATGTTGGATTTGATTCAGTGGTAGCAGAGGTTGGTTCCGTTTGATATACTGGTACCGGTGTTGTTTGCTCAATTAGAGACTGTAGTTGCCCTTCCGATTTGTTGATAACAATATCATTGTCTGGTGTAGGGAGACATGCGCATAGTAAAGATAACGTTAAGATGAGCCAGAGTAGTTTCTTCATAATAGATCTCCTTTTCACTTTCTTAATAATCATAGCCGAGGAACATAAAGTTGTATCGTCGAATCGCACGAAGAATCATAAACATTAATCCGGCAATGATAAACACAAAGATTGCAAACGTCTGCCACAGGCGAGGCAATAGATCATAACCGAAGTTGTGCATATGATAGGTAGCGTGGTTCAACGGCGAAAGCCATCCTGTCAATACGTTCGCCTTATACATCAGTTCGTCCGGCATATGAAGGATCTGCTTGAAAAGCTCCGGATTCAATAAGAATCCATAGAGCGAGAACCCGAAAGCCGCGGCGATACCTGCGCCTTTACCAAACTTAAGCTTGAAAAACAGCATCAGCAGCACAAGCGTCAGCGTATATGCGAGCATCAAAAGAAAGATAATGAACGCACATTGATACGGGCGCGACATTTCAAGCGTTTTCGCAAGGGCAGGCAGGGCAACTGCTTTCCCTGCGCCGGAATAGCCGAGGATTGCCGCGGTCTCCGACCACATGTTGCCGATAAAGCTGTTCTGTGCACAGATTACGGAGGTAGCCACAAAAATAAACACCATATAGATGGTTATCGCCGCCATGATGTAAAGCAGTTGCCCCCATGCCCATGTGCGCCGCTTCATTCGTACAAGGAAGTAGGGGACGCCTGCTCCCAAGAATGGAATATCCGCAAAGAGCAGAACTAAAAGCAGCGAGATCAGCAGCACTGAATTTGCATCGCCAAATGTCCATACAAACGGCTCAAACGCCTGCATTGCTGTTCCCATTTCATAGGCGAACGATGCCGCTTTATCCGAAAGCAAAAAGCATAGGATAAACGCCAAAGCAAACGTGAGAACGATTCGCATATTACCGCGCCACATGCGGAAGTTATATCCGGTAACGGATAGAACCTTATGCAGCGGAAGAGCTTTTCTTTTGATTCGTTTGCTGTGACTGATCCGCTTCTCAATCGGGCGAGGTTTGAACAACTGCCGAAACCGGTGTTCGGACTCTCCACCGCGTAGTTTGCGCTCTGCAATGATATAAAACGCAAGCAGCAGGATCATTAGTATAACAGCAGTTAGGAATACTGCCGATTTTCCACCGAGCGGCCATGCACCATTCAACGTCAGATAGTTTTTCGGATTGAGCATGAATGCCTTACGGAAGTATCGTTCCTGTAGAATAATCAGGACATAGTAAAGAATAAACGGTGCGGCATACGCAAGATAGATGTTCTCGGTAATGGAGGATAAAAACATACCGACAAGCGCCCAGCATGCACCTTGCAAAAAGAACAGCAACGCTCGGAATGTAATCTCACCGAATTTCGGTTCCACATAGTAATTAACAAGCGTTTCATGCGGCAATAACAGCAGTGCGTATAATCCGTATGCAGCGATGATCCCAACAACCAGAGATAATCCCCCGGAGAGCGCACAACCAAGCTCTTTTCCAACGACATACCGCGTTACCGTTGTTCGTGGCAGATATGCTTTAATAAATCCGGTTTTCTCATCGTCCACGAACGATGAGGTATATGGAATTGCAGCGAGAATAGGCGTCACCAACAAGATGATATCACTCGATAATGCTTTGAGCAGCAATTCCTCATGAAACCCCATAGGACGGTACTGCGTTTCTGAGAAGAACACATCATACATATCTGAAAACGAAGCAAACAGCAGACACAGCAGGACTCCTACTGTTGCAAATAGGAAATGCTTGCTAAAGACCGCTCGTTTAATATCCAGAATGCTTCCTTTCATTAGATTATCCCTTCAATTCGGATGAATTCTTTCTCCGTTTAATGCAATTATAGAAAAACCATAGTATAATGGAGCAGGAGAAAAAGAAGCATCGGCTTCATAGTTTATAACCCAAATAGGTATGGCATACACTTTTTCAGGCACATCATTCTGATATAACATCGAATATCCTAATTGGATATCTGTTATTCGAATCTCGGTAATTCCTTCAACGAAATCGCTTTGGATATTTAGTATTATGGCCTGTTGTATCTTATCAAAACCAATCATCAGCGGTTGATCTGATATCTTTTTATTCAGAGTACAAGGATTGCTCCACGAGAAACTCCATATTCCATTATTATCAACATAAAGAGTAATTAATTCCATCGCCCATTCTTGCGAGAAAGAGGTATCTGCTTTTGAAGCCAGAGATTGATTTGAAGAGATGCAAGGAATATTATTAACTGAATGCCTATACACAAGTTGCCACCCTTCTGATTCAACATTTGAGGTGTACATGTTTACTCTTTGAGCCTTTTTTGTTTCTAATTCTGAAAGAGAAACATTCTGTACTCCAATTGTAGCAAATAGAGATTCAGCTATTTCGCAAGCATCATCTAGAGAAATTGAAAGATTGTTTAGTTCCCTTCCTGGATTTGCACCAACATACTCACCTTGTCTAACAATATCTTCGTTTTGAATCAAGTTATCGAAAGAAAAGAAACTAATCATGGTTTTTTCTGCGTTTATGTAAAGGTTTATATAACTATCCAGTGATGGATTATAATAATAACCTAATAAGGGGCTTCCCTCTCCAAACTCATGATACTTTTCCCAATTCGTTAATTGTGGTGCGATCAATTCAGGTGCAGCCTCATGTAAAAGAATCAGGTTCTCTTGAATTGTCGGTTCATTTAGTTCAGAAAGCCATCGATTTAGTTCTTTCGTTTTTTCATTATCACGGATTTTAGGGAACAGATCTGAAAAGTATGCTTTTGTGGGAGTATACGTTCCAGCATATATTGGTTGTTTTTTCGCGAAATTTTTGCATATTAGTTCAATATCTTCAGCTTTCCAAAAGACATGATCAACTGAATATACTGACCAACTTGATACTATTGGAATAGTGATAGCTGCATCGATCCTTATACTTTTTTTGTTATCACATATAATGCTTTCTTTCCATTGAAATGAAAGTGTATCTTTGTTTGATTCATCGTTTTTTGAGATATTGGGGTAATTATTCAAGTGCTTTTCAATAGTGCCTTGAAAAGATGGCGAACTCGGATTTGGAGTAATATAAATCAGAGCATCAAGTTTTTCATGCTCTGACATATTAGTTAAAGGCTGGCAAGACAATAGTAGCGCGATAAATATAAAAAGAAATAATCTTTTCATTTCACTCAATAAAAAAGGGGAGGGGATCCTCCCCGTTTAATCCTAGTTATACCCAGATTCCATTTTCAACATAATATGGAGTATAATAGCCTTTAATGGGCATATTATGAACACCATCTTGAAGATAATTATATACAGTCATACCGAAGCTGTTGGTTGTAATCCCTGTTCCATAGACCATAGTACTGTCAGAGATGGTTCTGTCTTTTGTTAAGACGGGCGTTACATAATTACCGCCTACATAAAACTGGAGCGTATAAGTATTTGTTTGAGTACATTTAGTGACGACATCAACAGCACCGACCCAAGTCCTTCCTGAAGTAAGACTATTGTGCATGAATGTATACTGATTGTATAGAGTGTTAGCAGAATAACTTCTTTGAGGGCCGACCGTACCAACAATATAATTAGATGTGTGCCAAGGATATGAAGTATCTGCAAAAGAACTAGTGATCGAAACAAGGATTAAAAGGACAACAACGGCGATACATAACACTTTCTTTTTCATCTTTCTACCTCCGAATTATTGATATCAATTACAATTTGTTCGAAAAATGCTATCGTATAAACGATAACACCACTACAAGGTGTGAGCCACTCGCTCAAATTGTGTGAAGGATTCTTGTCGTGCAACTCCTTTCCCTACACAGCAATAGAAGCGTTCCTTCATTGCTATGAGAATTAAGAAATAAGGCCAGGCCAGCATTCTTTTTGAAAAACCTAACCATCCAATTAACATATAACGAGATATGAGCATAAAGCGTATTTTTTGTGGAGAGCCTCTAAAAAACAGTTTTAAGCTTTGAATAAGCGCTTGCGGGCTCTACAAAGTTACCATTTGAATCGTACACGAGAACATAAATACGAACACGATAAGTGCCAGCCGACAAGCCACTTTTACTCTTGTCAAGCGTAACAAGGCGTGTATCTTGTTTATACCAAATTGCTACAGTACTCCAACCTGTTGATGTCTGTTTTTGCAAATACATCGTCATCTTGATAGTATCAGTGCTAAATACTGATTTAGCAAATCCCGTGCAATAAGCTGTGTTCCCACTTATGTCTAGGGAGGCAGATACATTGAGAAGATTGACATATTTTGCATTCTGTAGTTCATATGTTGATTCTTTGGCGTTCTCGGCATATGCCGCTGAAAAAGATGATACGGCTAATAAAAACGATAAAAGAATAACTATAGCTTTTTTCATTACAATAACCTCCTGTATAGTCTTCTATTACACAAGACGATGCAGGAGGAAAAAGTGCAGCGCGTTTTATGCTTTTTTATTGTTCTTTTAGATTTCTAGCGATTTTTAGAATTTCTTCTCTGGATAATTCTCCATCTACTGTAAATATGTTCGTTTCGGTTGACCATATGACTCCTGCCCATCCGCCTTTCGTTATGAGCTCGCCGTATTCATCCCCTATATATACTGGTTCAATGACAGCTCCTTCTGAATTCAGTTGAGTTACTGTTGAAGCGCTTGAAATAGTAATATCAAAATACATATTATTATCATCACGATATGATAATATGTGCTTTGATGGAGTTGATACGCTTTCTATCTGTGTAAACCCTTCTGGGATATAAGTAGGTACATAGGTTTTTCCGTCAAAGCCCAGTATTTCTTCATCAAGTTGATATTCGGTGTATTGTGGGAACACCTTTTTGATTAATTCATTGATACGTCTCCTCACCGCTTCCGAGGTTGCAGGGATCAAAACAATCACTAGAACAACGCATGCAATTGCGATTGCAATTGCCCTGCGCGGGATACGAAGAGGGGCTTTATCTTGCTTTTTCTTGCCTCCCTCAGGATATACCTTATCCAATTCCCGCATAAAGCGAGTTCTCGCTTCTTCAGGAATCGGTTCTTTATTCAATTCGATTGCCTGCTTTTCCAAGTCAGCGCTTTTGACTTTTGCCGCTTCAAAAACGATCTTCTCAAACAGGGCATCTTCTTTACTCTTCCGCATATCCATTCTCCTTGCAAAGCTGATACACCGCTTTTCGCGCTCTTGTCAAATAAGATCTAACAGTGTGTTGGTTGACACCTAGAATTCTTCCGATCTCCCGATCAGTCATTCCTAAGAGGTACTTGTATTCCAGGACATGCTGTTGTTGATCCGGCAGCTTCAAAAAAGCATCTCGTAATTCTTCAACTACAATTCGATTCAACACGACTTCCTCGAATGATGCCTTTTCGTCTGAGTATTCAAAGGCGAATTTATCGTGATCTATGCTGCCAGCTATGTGTTTCTGCTTTGTTTCACGTATCCGCAAGACATCAATGCTTCTTCTTCTAATACACATGACGAGGAAGTTTCGCATAGTGCAGCGCTCAACATTGCGAAATCTTTTGATATGGGTGATAACATACGAAAAGAAATCCTGCACAACATCCTCGGCATCATGAGGGTTGTGAACGATCCTATTTGCTTCATTCAAGAGCAGTTGATAGTTTTGATTGTATAGATCGACCAGAAATGCGCGATCATCCTCTGACTCGATCATTTGTAGTATCAAAAGAAACATAGTGCTCGCCTCTTTATCGTTATTGTCATTTTACAAGTTTGTTGTTGTTTGTCAATGGTGTGAAGATAATAACTGTAACTTTTGATCACAGTCGCCTATTATTTATAAACACCGCTATTCGACAAAATGTCCATTGAAAAGATATATTTTTTATTCAATGGATTTTTGCTGCTAACGAGGTGTTTATGATAGTAATAAGTCTTAATGCTTAGTTGTATATTTTTGTTGTTTTTCATAGGGGGTATCAATGGATGGTTTAAAAACAAATTCCAGTAAAAACAAACATGTTCAAAAAAGCTTTTGGAGTATATATCAAAGGATCGTTTTTCGGAATTATTACTTTTCCATATATAGAGATTTTTATATGAGACTATTGCTATTTGCACGAGGAGCGTCAATGATAGCGATACTTGCCTCAACAGGAATATTGGTTGCGTTTTGTAACAATGATATGGTGCGATACATATGTCCAACTATTATTGTTATTGCCCAGATAATGCAGACTATCATGGACAAACTGCCCATTAATCAACGATCAATTGAATGTAGGGAGGCAAGCTTACAATACTATGATTTACAAGTTGATGCTGAGAGGTTTTGGTTACAAATAGCTTCACATAAGTGTTCAAATGAGGAGATTATTAAAGGAGTAAGCTTTTTTGGAAAACAGATTGTCAAGATTGAAAAAGCCTATTTCATTAACGACGTGTTGCCGGAATCCAAACGGATAACAAAAAAAGCAAGCGAAGAATGCTCAAGATATCTAAGTTTAAGATAAACGGAAAAGAAGGGGGAAGAGAAAATGTCACAAATCAAACCAGTAAAGCGGAATAAAGTGCTTAGAAAAGGAGGGAATAAAAAAAAGAAAAGAGCATATAGAATACGGGTCATGTACAATTCTCGTAGCGGCATGATAACGGAGATTCGTGAAAAAGCCTTAAGAAGGGCTAGAGTTCCAGAGAATCCGCATCCTGTTCCTATGCCGCCAATTGATGATGACGATGAAGCCGAGTAAGGCGCAAATATGATAAGCAGTCACAATCAAAAGAGGAGTGTATTGTTTAAATTATTGATAGCTGTCTTTCTTTACATCAATCCTAAAGAATCTTATGTATTGATTGCCAACAAGAATCAGTATTTGTTATCTATGCTGGATACATAAAAACTGTGCATGAATCGTATATTTGCAAGCGCGTAACATGTATAGAAAAATGTGTGGCTAGTGGTCAGCATCAAATGTCTGCTTTCAATAGTAGAAAGGCAGATATCCTTGCCACCTTTGAGGAAATCATTGATTCTATCACATAGGTAAGGCGTAGAAATATACAATCGAATTAAAAACATAATTCCAAATTCGCGTTTACATGTTATAATTATAAAAACCATTGGGATACGGTATATAGGAGGAATCTACATGAGGATCACTGATCTAGAGATTCAAAACTTTCGCGGGATTAAAGAAAGCAATATCTCATTTCCGTCAGATTCGAGGATTATTTGCTTGATTGGAGCCGGCGATAGTACTAAATCCACTCTTCTAAAAGCAATTGAATGGCTTTTTTGGCCGACCTGGAGTCTCACGATAAGTGACGCGGATTTTTATCGTGATGATCCAACTAATCCAATTGTAATCCGGGGAACTTTTTCCGAGTTTCCTGATAAGCTGATTGCAGAAGATAAGTTTGGAATGTATCTTCGTAGGCCATGTGTTGAGTACAAAGAAAACGTAAATGATGAACCTCTAGATGATAAACCTCTTTGTTTGACAATCCAGCTAACAATCGATGCATCATTAGATCCGAAATGGGAAATCGTATGTAATCGTCTTGAGCCGCGACTCATTACTTATAATGATCGAAAGCAATTATTTGTAGGAGTAATTGGGGATAATACCTCCAAAGACTTAGTATGGGGCAAGTATTCTGTATTGCAAAAATATGCCGATTCGAAGCATGTGTTACATGAAGCATACACAGCAGCAGTTCGAGAAGCAGCAAAAAACGCTGACTTAAGCGAACTTGATAAAGTAACAGCTACTCTCTCCGATGTTGGGCGCAAACTCGGCGTTGGTTTTGATTCAGAAATAAAGAATCGGCTTCTCGTTCAAGGCAGTTCTTTTTCGACGACTGTGGGCTTATTTGATGGTGATGCCCCGCTCTGCCAATTCGGGACAGGCAGTCAACGTCTATTGTCTATAGGCCTTAACATTGGAGCAACGTCAGGTGAAGCATTGCTCTTGATTGATGAAGTTGAGAACGGCCTTGAGCCATTCCGCCTACGTAATTTGATAAATGAATTCAGAACTGATCATAGTACCACCGGACAAGTAATAATGACTACGCATTCCCCTGTAGCTGTTTCAGAGTGTTCAATAGGCGAATTGATGATTGTGCATTCTAACGCTGGCAGAACGAATGCTTTGATTATTCAAACCGGGGATAAGGATGCTGATAATACAATACAACGTCAAATCAGAGGTAATGCCGAGGCTTATTTGTGTAAGCGTCTTATTGTATGTGAAGGAAAGACCGAAATGGGATTCGTTCGCGCATTAGACACTTATCTGTCAAAGACTCAACACAGACGAATCGCATTTAATGGCGTGGGAACAGCGGATGGTGGCGGATCGAGCATTTTCAAGTGTGCTGATATTTTTCAAAAATGCGGTTATCAAATCTGCCTACTTATGGACTCGGATAAAGAAAGCGAAGATGCAGCAAAGAAACAAATACTGAGGGAACAGGGAATCTATGTATTTAACTGGGCAGAACCAAATGCATTTGAAGAACAAGTGTTTTTTGATTTACCATTATTAGGTGTGCAAGAAGCAATTGAGATTGCAGTAACAGAAAAAGGTATTGAATCCGTATCGGCAAAACTACAATCAAATTCCATACCTTTTGAACAACATGACAACAGCATTCAGCTATATAAACTTAATAAAGATCAAAGAAAAACAATAGGAACAATAGCTAAAGGAAACGGTAAGGATAAAGACAATGGCTGGTTTAAGAGAATAGGGTTAGGCGAGCAACTTGGAAGGATAGTCTTTAAATACTGGGATGAAATTAGTGAGGAATCAACATTGAAATGCGAAGTTAGTCAACTGATAGACTGGGTGATGCATAATGACACGTCAAGAGCTTGATGATATTTTTGCGCTTCAAACCGTAGCAATAATTGCTGCTGCCGGTCATGGTAAAACCGAAATGATTGTAGATATGGTTGAGTATGGTGAAGGCAAGCAACTTTTGCTAACACATACTCATGCAGGTGTCGATACGTTGCAAAGGAGGCTCGATCGCCGTAGTATTCCAAAGACAAAATACACCATTTCAACAATTGCAGCATTCTGTATTCGATGGGGGTTAGCGTACTACAATACAGCAAGAATTGATCTTTCTCTTTCCCCTTACACAGCTGCTGCCAACGACTACTATGTACAGTTTTATACTGGTGCAAAATATGTTTTTTTGCAAGATTGGTCGAAAAGAGTAGTGAAAGAGACATACACCGGCATTATAGTTGACGAATATCAGGACTGTTTACAAGATCATCATGAAATGTTTCAAGTATTGAGCCATCACTTACCTGTCAGGGTGTTCGGAGATCCATTGCAAGGCATTTTTTCCTTTTCCGGGCAAAAGATAGTAGATTGGAACAATCTTGGCTTTCCAATAGTAGAAGTAAGAACGAAACCATGGCGTTGGCAAAAAGTTAATCCTATGTTAGGACAATACCTTGAAAACCTTCGAGCGTATTTATTGCCTGCGCTGAACAATCAAACTTGTAATCTAAATCTCGGTAATTGCAAGGGAAGTATAGAGATAAAAGACCCGAAAAAGTTTAACGTAAACGTTATTAAGGAATTCAAACAGTTCGATTCTGTGTTGTATATTGCAAAATGGGAGTATCAACAAAAAACATTTGCTACAAAGATGTCAGGTATTTTTCAAATTGATGAAAGTCAAGAATGCGATGACCTTTTCAACTATGCAGAAGCTTTCACAAATCAGCACGGTGCCGATCTATTCTTGAGTGTAATTGAATTTGAACATAAATGCGCCACTGGAGTGAATAAAAGACTGTCGTCTTATATTAATAGGCTCAATAAACAGAGCTTTGATTTTAGTAGGATTGACAATTTTAAGGAATTCGGATTGCTTCTCAATGCAATAAAAGATAGTAATAAGATCGATGCCATACTAAAGATTCTTGCTTGGTTTGAACGTAATAAAACTTTCCATTGCTATCGAAAAGAACTCCATGCAGAAATGATTCGAAGTATTCAATATGCCGCAGATCACGAAGTCTCCATTCTTGATGGCGCAAGACGTTTGCGTAGAGACCCGACGCTGCAAAAAAGGTATCAAGGATTTAAATGCTTATCTTCAAGAACACTTTTGTCCAAGGGACTAGAATTTGATTGCGTAATTATCGATATGTCAAAGCCATTAACAGCTAAAGAATTCTACGTTGCGATGACAAGAGCCATGAAGAAGATTTATATTCTTTCCTCCACAAGTAGGATATCATTATCACCAAACTAAGGAGATGAACAATATAGATGAGTCAGGTAAGATGCTGAAATGAAATAAAGCTCATTTTGTTGATATACATGAATACTTGACGGAATTGATAAAAGGGAAGTACATTAAACAGAGGAGAGAGTATATATGACTTTGTTAGCTTCTTGGATAGGGATAGATACGCATGGACCGACATCGGCGTACATTGTATCTGAAAGTAGATTTGTTTGGGATTCTTCAAGACATTTTGATTATGGTAAGAAAGTATTTGCATCAAAATCTTATCCTGAGATCTTTGGTTATGCTGGGGATGTGTTGTTCCCATCAATAGTATTATCTCAAATTCTTGAAATGATTGATTCAGACTTGATTTTTGATAAAAACATGTCGTGCGATCAAAAAAACAAGATTGTATATGAAAAACTGTGTTACTCTTTTTCAAAGTACCCAGATGTATGTGGGAATAATCCAATTCAGATTATACATTTATCAAGGGATACTTGTTTTAAAGGATACCCATCATTTCATCACTATCTGATGACTTGGTCAAGAACGTCAGGGGGAAAACATATAGAATACCCAATTCCAGAAAAATCTGGCCTTGTACACGTGTTAGGATCTGGTAGTAATGAATTCAATAAGAACTATTATGATAGGTACCAACATAGCAAGAACCGATCCACCAGTCGCAATGTGTTTCATTGCTTTATTGATACACTCAAAAACATAACGGATGAGCACTGTGGTGGTGCACCTCAACTTGTTGGTATTTATAGAAAACCATGTACTTTTGGATGTGAGTTTGGTATTATTTATAACAGAAGAAGATATTTCTTAGGAATGGAAATACCGAAGGACGCGTTCTTTGCAAAAGTTGAATGGCGGAATGGTTTTTTTGAGCTATGTGATGGAGAAAAGCGAAAAAAGTTTGATAGTGCTGCAAAACAAAATGATCCATTGCGTAGGTAATAATCATGGCAACTCCCTAGGTCCCCACCAATATGGGGATGCGAGATGCTGTCGTCGGTTGGGAGCAATGACTCCCAACCGGCTACTAGGGTTTATATAGATTTTAGTATTGACCATAGTTACGACAAAGGAATGTGTCAGTGTTTAGTAGCACCTGATACTATTGACCAATATGAACTTAAAACTAAACTGCCTAATGTGGTTACTATAGGATTATGATAGAGAGGTAATAATGCTGTTTCTAGAACACCTTGATAGAATACATAGAGAGAATAGAAAAGAATCCGGTATTGACGAGGGTAACCGTGAATTTAAAAGCATCATCCCCGTTCAAATTGAATATGACGATCATACTTTTGATTTTGAAATAAGAAAAAGCAAGAAGTCGATGCTTTTTTTAATCGTTGATCGCCAGCGCGTTTATTTGTCCGATGCAGACATCATTAAAACAATACTAGAAATGACGGAGCATGATGTTAAATGGTATTTAACACAGTTTATCCATTTATACAAAGCGAAAAAAAGAACAATGAATATAATAATAGATGAGAAATGCTACCCTGTTCAAGGGATTCCCATGAGAAGAAAGGACAAAGCCATACAGCTTTTTACTGATTCAATAATACGGATGAATTATTTCTCCGCGATGTTGAGCTTCGTTTTTGCAAAAGACAAATGTTGGGCAGAAATAAAAGACAAAGATTTCTATGGGAAAACCACTCTCTGCAAGTTTATCAGTTTAATTGATTACTATAAATTCAGGAACCCGATAAGTGAGGGCTATCTGGATTCAATAGGACTAGAATATTGTAAAGAACAATTTGATCCAGAGATGGATACAAGAATTTTTAAGAATGAAAATGCGATAAAAATGTTTGATATTTCACAGTACAAGTGATATACTACTATTAAGAACTCCAGTAAGGTAAATGCCGCCTTAGCTGTTAAGGTTGATGCAACTACAATTCTGTTGAATTTGGATGGCTTCCAGCCATTCATTGGAGGCAAACAGGAACCAAAATCAGAACCTCATTCTGTCGCGGACTACGCGCCAGAGAGAACCTGATTTTGCTCCCTGCTCGCACAAAGAATTGTACCAAATTCAAGTGGAGTTCTTTTTTAATCATGAAGGTTTTTAATGATAGAGTATTATTTACCGATCCCTTTAGGGTTGTGTTTCTGTGTGGCAGCAAGTTTAATAGACATAATAATACAGATAAACGAATTATCCTAAAAAACTATATTCTTAGCCACTATTCAAATACTTCTGTGATTATTTTAGAAGAGAATTTCATTTTCAAAGAATCAAATTCAACATATCTATCCTACGATGAGATATGTATGAAAAATCTTCTTCAAATAGAACTATTAATCTCTTTGTTTGCTTCAAAGATTATTGTGATACATGAATCACATTCTACTGCAGCAGAGATAGGGGCATTCTCATCAAAAAAGGAATTGATACCTAGGATTGCAATTATTGCTCCTGATGAGTATTCAGTAGAAGAGGATAAACTAGGCGGCTTTTTAGAACGATCCTTCTCTCATCAAGATGAAAAGAATACTGGTTTATACAGATATTACCCGGATATTGTGCCTCATCCTTTTTCCGAGAATAAGAGCGACTATTATTGCTATTTCCATAACAATATTATTGGGGAAAATCTTGGGCGCTTTTTCCAGAACTTTTTAAACACGGATGATAATGAATCATTTGAGTTAAAGATCCAAAAATCGCCGTATAAAAAAGAGACTAAAGATTCTGATGTAATTGAATATTATATTGAAGATGAAAAGATAAGGGCATTTGTTCATCCGAAAGTATTGAAAGCACAGATCCTATCATTGATGTGCTTACAAGATGTCAAAAAGCACTTAAAGCAGAGCAAAAGAATAATTGATCATGTTGGCTATATTCAAACTCTGTACGAACAATATCTTGTTCAAACAATACAAGAAAAAGAAGGGGACAAGCGCATCGCTGAAATTAAGGTATCAATTAAAAATGCAGACTGCACTTTAAGAGAAGCTATAGGATGCCTATTGTTTGTGCTTCAAGCGGCGCAACTCATTCAATTACAAACTGATAGTGAAGACAAGAAAACTATCGGATTAAGAAAAGTTGTGTTTCAGCCGTTATTTACGCAAAAACAATCCATTTTTAAGCACATAATCGTTTCGAAGAAAGAAACAGCATTCGGGAGGTCTTTTGTATGAACAAGAATCTTATGAATGATGTTATTATTTGCCATATTACCACGAACAATAAGGTGCGGAAGATAGCAACCTATCGGTCGTTTGACTGTGAATTAAGACAAAAGCATATTAAGATTAACGCTTTTTTGAAAAGAAGGTTTATTCCATCTATCTTTTCAAAAGGATATGTTCAGGGAAGATCAATATATCATAATGCAGTCAGTCATCTTTATAACGACTATTTTATCATGCTGGATATACATAGCTTTTTTCCTAGCATATGTCATAAACAATTAGCAGAGAGGATTTTTTACGAGATTAACTTAAAAAAGGACAATCAAATCAGCAAAGTCGAGTGTAATCAACTGATTGATGTTTGTAGCATTAATAAGCGAGGGCTTCCCTTGGGGTTTATTACGTCGCCTGTTTTGTCAAATATATATCTGAAGAGTTTTGATGGACAGTTTTATGGCTTCTTAAAAACTTTGAACTTAGAGAACGTTATATATACACGCTATGCAGATGATCTTACAGTCTCGTTTAAGTATCAAGGAACGGATAAGGACCCGAAGATAGAGCAAATGATTATTGGTAAGGCATCTGCCTTGTTAAAAAAGCTCGGCCTCCAGTTAAATAATCATAAAACTCGGAGCTATAATCTCAATGTGTCTAATCATATCCGGATTACAGGAATCAATATAGTTAAAGATGGGGACAATTACCGGAAGCTTACAGTTGGTAGAACTTTGAAGGATAAATTATTCAGGGAAGCATTGAAATGCTATGATACAAAAGACTATGCAAATGCAGAACAAATAAAAGGATTACTATCCTTCGTGTTATCTATTGAAAAGCAGGGCTTCGAGGAGTGCTATTCTGAGAGAATGAAGAACATGGTCTTTGAAAGAGGTTTCAATAGCTTAAGCGAACTGATTCAATCGTTAAATACTTAAAGGAAACACAGCGGGAAGATTGACACCCGCTGTGTCCGTTTTTCTTTCCCAGACTCGGTTATTCAAAGTATTCCCCAAGCACCATTTCTTCAGCCATGTTCCGGAAGGAATTGATTTCCTGTACCCACCGTAGTTGATCTCGGCGCTTCAAATCCTCGTTGACACCGCTTTTCTTTGCCAATTCCAAAGTCAGATCCCAAATGCGTTCGCTGATGTACTCGTCCTGTGCTAGCAGGTATTGCTTCAGCGTTCCCTCGAACAGAAGAGAAGTGTACTTGTCCGGATCATGTTCCTTGAGCATGGCAAGCAATTTGCTGCCGTAGCGGCCGATCCAACCCAATTCATTCGTGTTCATCTCTTTTTCCTCCGTTTTGGTTTTATTTCAGAAGCGCTGAGATAAACAACAAATCCGAACCCATCGCCGATCAGCTTCAGGTTCGGATTTAGATTGAATGGCTCCCCAGGTAAGACTCGAACTTACAACCCTTCGGTTAACAGCCGAATGCTCTGCCATTGAGCTACTGAGGAATGCTGCAAGCGATATAATAACAGTATGCGGAGGTTTTCGCAAAGGCGAACAGAGACGATTATAGATAAATACAAAATAAAATCTCTAAAAATCATTGAATATCTCACTATTTCGTGGTTTGATTGACGAAGACGGTTTTTTGTTGTACAATAGCCGCATGGAACGAAACGTGCCGCACATCCTGCATACGGAACGCTGTGAGCCCAAGCGGAGATTCATCCGTTCGGACGGCGCGCTGTACGTGATTCTGCTGCTCGGCACGTTCGGCGTGATCGTTTTGTCGCGCGTGATCGCGTATTATTCCGGTGTGAACACGCTGTATGCGCAGATCGGGCTGTATGCGGTTCTGCTGGGGACCGGATACTGGATCTACCGCGCACGTCTGGTAGACTATCTCTATGAGCTGTACGATTACGAGCTTCGGGTCGTGCAGGTCGTCGGCAAGAAACAGAAGCCGCTCCGGTCCGTTTCGCTGGAGACGGTCACCGAGGTCGGCCCGTATCGGAAGAGCGACGCAAAGCCGACCGTGCGGACGTATCATGGCGCGCGCGAAAAGACGACGGCGGTCTGGTTCACGGAAAACGGCGAGCAGCGCGTGCTGTGCCTTTGCGCATCGGAAGCGCTGCAGAAGAAACTGTCGGAGGCGACGCATGCAGAGAAATGACTGGTTGGATCGGATCGAAGCCGGCACGGTGCCGCATGCGATCCTGTTTGCGGGTCCGAAGGAGAGCGGACAGCTTGCGCTGGCGCGGCGCGCGGCCGCGCGGTATCTCCTGCATACGGACGATGTGAACGCGCTTCTGAACTGCCCGTTCTTTCAGCAGCCGGAGGATTATCAGGTCAAAGCGGTGCGCGACGCGCTTGGGATCGTCAATGCGCAGGCGTTCGGCAGCGGACGACGCTGCATTCTGTTCGCCGACGCGCATACGATGAGCGAGGCGGCGCAGGACGTGCTTCTGAAAACGCTCGAGGAGCCGCCTTCCGACACACTGCTGCTTTTGACCGGGATCGAATCCGGCTTTCGGCCGACGATCCTGTCGCGCTGCATGATCCTGCGCTATGAGACCGAGCCGTGGGAGACGATCGCGGACCGGCTCGAACAGAACGGCGTCAGCCGCGAACAGGCGACGCTTGCCGCCAGACTGTCCGACGGGATATACGGCCGCGCGAAGGCGATGCTTTCGGAGGAAGCGCAGGCGTTTCGCCGCGGCGCGCTCGACTGCATTGCACAGCTCGCGTCCGTGTCAAAGCCGTACGCCGCGCTTGCCGCACTTTGTACCGATACGATCAAGGAGGAGGGTGAGGACGGCTCGGTGAAAAAGACGAAGAAGGTCGGTCCGGCGTCGGTCGACGCGTTCCTCGATCTCCTTCTTTCGATCCTGACCGACGTGCTGCGCCTGAAGAGCGGCATACGGGATGTACGGAACACGGATTGCGCAAAGATCGAAACAAAATACAATTCGACCTTTACAACCGCACAAATTCAAGGTATGATACAAGTTGCGGCGGAGGCGAAGGAGATGCTGGCTTACAAGGCAAATCCCGCCATGACCGTCGATTGGATCCTGGCAAAGCTGCCGTAAGGGGAAACTATGGTTAAAGTTATCGGAGTAAAATTCAAAACAAGCGGACGCGTCTACTACTTCGATCCGCTCGACCTGCCGGTGAAGGCGGGCGACGGCGTGATCGTCGAAACGGCGCGCGGTATGGAATACGGCGATGTGCCGAACGACCCCAAGGAGGTCGAAGAGAGTGAGATCGTTGCGCCGCTGAAGCCGGTCGTGCGCATTGCGACGGAGGAGGACAAACGCCTGCGCGCGCTGTACGCGTCCAAGGAAGCGGAGGCGTATGCGATCTGTCAGGAAAAGATCGCGGCGCACGGACTCGACATGAGCCTTGTGGACGCGGAATACACGTTCAACGGCAGCAAGGTCGTGTTCTACTTCACGGCCGACGAGCGCGTCGATTTCCGCGAGCTCGTCAAGGACCTTGCGTATGCGCTGAAGACGCGGATCGAGCTTCGGCAGATCGGCGTGCGCGACGAGGCGAAGATGCTCGGCGGACTCGGCCCCTGCGGGCGGCTCGTGTGCTGCAAGTCGTTCCTCGACGATTTCCGGCCCGTCTCGATCAAGATGGCGAAGGAGCAGAACCTGTCGCTGAGCCCGACCAAGATCTCCGGACTGTGCGGCAGACTGATGTGCTGCCTGCAGTACGAGCAGAGCGCGTATGAGGAGATCCGGAGCAAGATGCCCAAGCCCGGGCGGGAAGTGAATACGGTCGACGGCGTCGGCACGGTCGTGGAAAACAACGCGATCACCGAGCGCACCAAGGTCCGGCTCACCATGGAGGACGGCTCGATCGACGTGCGCGAGTACCCGTATACGCATCTGTCCGCGCCCGGCGAACCGCTGCCGGAGGAAGCGCTTGCGGCGAAGAAGGATACAGCCGCAAAGGAAAAGGACGCGGACGTGCAGTTCCGCAGAGAGGCGGCGAACAACACGCGCCGCGGCAGCCGCAGCAATCCGCGCAGACCGGAGCAGAAGGGCGAATCGGGAAAGACCGATCCCAAGGCGGCGGACAAGGGCGAGCAGAAGCCTGCGCAAAAACAGGACAAGCCCGCGCCGCAAAAGCAGAACGCGCAGAAGCAGAATCCGCAGCCGCAGCAGAAGCAGAACGCGCAGCAGAAGCAAAATCCGCAAAAGCAGGGAACGCAGCAGCAAAAGCAGCCGAAACAGCCGCAGCAGAGACCGCAGCAGCCGAATGCGCAGAAGGCGGAGGACAATGCGGATGGGCAGAAAAACAATCAACCGCGCCGCCGTTCGAAGCCGCGCCGCCGCCCGAACAACGCGCCGAAAGCGCCGGACGCGCCGAAGGCGGATTCCTGAAAACAAACATGAAAGCTCCCGGACCGTGTGATCCGGGAGCTTTTCGGTTATTCGGGGATAACGCTGATCTGCCCGACGCCGTAATAGGCAAACGCTTTGATCGCGCTTCGGTCGATCCGTTCGCCGGGCATCAGGATCGGCACGGCGGGCGGACAGCCGACGTCCGGACGGGCAAGGATGCGTTCCTCGCTGCGCGAAACCGGCAGCGACGCACGCGGGGAGAGCATCGCGTCCCGCAGCGGCAGAACCGTTTCCGGACGGGACGGACGGGGCGGCTGCGACAGGATCGGCGGCCGCGGCGAAACGGCGGCAAGCGCACGTTCGAGCCGCAAAAGATCGTCCGCACCGTTGTCCGGCGTGAACATACAGACCAGAAAATCGGGATCGGCGAACTCGCAGACGATCCCCTGCGCTTCCAGCAGAGCGGCAAGCGCCGTTCCGGTGTACCCGCGTGCTTTCGGCCGGATCGTCAGCTTGAGCGGTTCGTTTCCGAACAGCGTCCAGCCGTCGCGGACAAGCGTCGCCTTCAGCGCGTCAAGCTGCGGGATCAGCGCGTTGAGCCGTTCGCCGAGCGTCAGAAGCTGCGGGTTTTGAAGATCGAGCGACTGCAGAATGAGATACGACGGACTTGTGGAGCCGAACAGCGCCAGCGCGTCCTTCGCTTCGTGCGAAAGCACGGCAAGCGCGGGGGAGACATGCAGATATGCCGCGCCGGTCAGCGCGGAAAGCGTCTTGTGCGCGGAATCGCAGCACAGGTCCGCGCCGAGGTCGATCGGATGCCGCGAGGGCGTCAAAAACCGGAGATATGCGCCGTGCGCGTTGTCGACAAGCAGCAGCACGCCGTGCGCATGACAGGCCGCGGCGATCGGCGCAAGGTCGATGCAGGTGCCGAGATAGTCCGGCGACGTCAGGTACAGCGCGGCCGGATGCGTTCGCTCGATCGCTTCTGCAACCGCTTCGGGCGAGGGCGCCGCTGAAAGGTAGGACGGCGCATCGTCGAACAGCCATTTGACCTCTGCGCGGAGCAGCGCTGCGGCGGACAGGAACGTTTTATGTACATTGCGCGCGGCAAGCAGGCAAAACGGCTTTCCCGCGTGCGTCGCATGCTGCAGCGCAAGGAAGAGCATCGCGCGGATGCACTGCGAGCTGCCCCCGGTCGAATAGAAGGTCGGACATCCGAACAGCGTCGAAGCGTTCGCCTCGCTTTCCCGGATGATCCCGTCCGCTTCGTAGAGACTGTCCGCGCCGGGGATCTCGGTGATATCCCGATCCTCACAAAGGAGGCGCGCATGGCCCTTGTGTCCGGGCATGTGCAGCCGGACGGGCGCGCGGTCGCGGTATGCGGTTACGAAATCGAAGATCGGCGTATTCATGTCGGATTCGTCCTCCCTGCGCTTTTTGCGGCTGTCCCGGCGGGATCGCGGCCGCTGCGGCGTTTTCCGGCTGCTTCTGCTGACAAAATAGCATACCGTATCGGCAAAGTCAAGAGAGAAGCCGATCGGCGTCCGACGGTTTGAAGAACGGTTGCGTTTTTTGAGAAAACGGAGTACAATCAAACAAAAAAGGAGTGTGTGCATATGGCTTCGGGCAAGGACTGTCTGGCGTCGGTCATGGAACGGTTATCGGATTCCGGGGAGGTCACGTTCCGGCCGATGATGGGAGAGTATGTGCTGTATTACCGCGGCAAGGCGTTCGGCGGGATCTATGACGACCGGTTTCTTGTCAAATTTACAAAGGGCGCAAGAGCGCTGCTCCCCGACGCGCCTCTGGAGCTTCCGTACGAGGGCGCAAAGCCGATGCTGTCGGTCGACGGCGTCGACGACCGGGCGCTGCTTCAGACGCTTCTGGACACGCTGTACGCGGAGCTTCCCGCACCGAAAAGGAAACGGTAATCTCCGCCCGAACGGCCTCCGGCAGGGCCGGTCCGGCACAAAAAATATATCTTAAACCTTGCGCTTTTGCGGTTGCTTTTCCGTCCCGAATGGGCTACAATGATATCGTAAAAATATGGCGTTTCGCCAGAATAAAAAAAGGAGTGTGCAAATGAAGTACGATCGCGTTTACAATTTCTCCGCAGGTCCCGCCACGATGCCCGTTGAGGTTCTGGAAGAGATCCGGGACGAGATGCTGAACTATCACGGCAGCGGCATGTGCGTCATGGAAATGTCCCACCGCAGTAAGGTGTTCCAGCAGATCATCGACGAGGCGGAGGCGGATCTCCGCACGCTGATGGGCATTCCGGACAATTATAAGGTCCTGTTCATTCAGGGCGGCGCAACGCTTGAATTCGCCATGATCCCGTTGAACCTCTGCAAGAACGGCGTGTTCGACTACATCGTGACCGGCAACTGGTCCAAGAAGGCCGCGGCGGAAGCCAAGAAGTACGGCAAGGTCAACGTCATCGCGTCCAGCGAAGATAAGAACTACAGCTACATTCCGGATTGCTCCGATCTGCCGATCGACGACGACGCGGACTATGTCTACATCTGCGAGAACGAAACGATCCACGGCACGACCTATCCGGTCCTTCCGAACACCAAGGGCAAGATCCTCGTCTCCGACCAGAGCTCGATGTTCCTTTCCAAGCCCTGCAACGTGTCCGACTACGGCCTGATCTACGGCGGCGTCCAGAAAAACGTCGGCCCCGCAGGCCTTGCGATCGTCATCATCCGCGAGGACCTCATCCGCGAGGACATCGACCCGAAGATCCCGGTCTACCTGCGCTTTGACACGCACGCGAACAACGGCTCCATGTACAATACGCCGAACTGCTGGGCGATCTACGTCTGCGGCAAGGTCTTCAAGTACCTGCTCCGCACCGGCGGGCTCGAAGCCATGGCGAAGCGCAACGAGGAGAAGGCAAAGGTCATGTATGACTTCCTCGATTCCTCCAAGCTGTTCCACGGCACCGTCGAGAAGAAGGACCGCTCTCTGATGAATATCCCGTTCATCACCGGCGACAAGGACAAGGATGCGGCGGTCGTTGCGGCGACCAAGGCGGCGGGCTTTGACAACCTCAAGGGCCACAAGAGCGTCGGCGGCCTTCGCGCATCGGTCTACAACGCCATGCCGAAGGAGGGCGTGGAAGCGCTCGTCGAATTCCTCAAGAAGTATGAAGCGGAAAACGCGTAAGGAGGAGCACCATGATTCGTATTCTGGCATCTGACGGTATGGACAAGAGCGCGATCGCCGCGCTCGAAGCAAAGGGCTGCGAGGTCGTTTCCCAGTTCTATGAGCCGGAAGACCTCAAGAAGGAGCTTGCAAACTACGACGTGATCGTTGTGCGCTCGGCCACGAAGGTCCGCGAGCCGATCATCGACGCGGCGGTTGCGGCCGGTCGTCTCAAGATGATCATCCGCGGCGGCGTCGGCGTCGATAACATCGACGTGAAGTATGCGGAGAGCAAGGGCCTGATCGTGAAGAACACCCCGCGCGCCTCGTCGCAGTCGGTCGCGGAGCTCGCCATGGGCCACATGTTCGCCTGCGCGCGCTTCCTGTCGATCGCGGGCTACACCATGCGCAACGACAAGTGGGAAAAGAAGGCCTACGCAAAGGGCATTGAACTGCAGGGCAAAACGCTCGGCATCATGGGCTTCGGCCGCATCGGCCAGGCGCTCGGCAAGATGGCGAAGGCGATCGGCATGAAGGTCGTCGCGTACGACATCTTCCACATTCCGGGCATCGAAGAGCAGCTCGGCATCCCCTATGTCGAGATGGACGAGCTCCTTGCCATGTCGGACTTCGTCAGCGTCCATGCGCCGGCAGTCGACGGCGGCGCGCTCATCAACGCGGAAACGATCGCCAAGATGAAGGACGGCGTCGTGATCATCAACACGAGCCGCGGCACGAACGTCGACGAGGACGCGCTCCTTGCGGCGCTCGAATCCGGCAAGGTCCGCGCGGCAGGTCTGGACGTCTGGGCAGTCGAACCGGCCAACAACCACGCGCTGTACAGCCATCCGATGGTCTCCTGCACGCCGCACATCGGCGCAACGACCGTTGAGGCGCAGAAGCGCATCGGCGCGGAGATCGTCGACCTGATCAGCAAGCAATTCAATCTGTAAGGAACGAAAAACCGAATAAGGAGGTGCGAAAGCATCTCCTTTTTTACAGAGGGGACGGAAGGGGAAGCGTTATGCTCGGAACATGGATCGCCGGATTCGTTTTGCTTGCGGCAGGCGTCGCAGGTCTGTTTCTCGGCGTCTCCGAGCTGGACCGCTCCGCCGTCGCGTTCGGCCTGATCTGCGCCGCCGCCCTGATCGCGCTGATCACCGGCGTCGGCTTTCTCAAGTACTGCATCGGAGAAACGATCCGAAAAAGAAAGAACCGCACATAATCAAAAACGTCCCGGAGGAGCCGTTCCTCCGGGACATTGTTATTCAAACGGGTTATTTGATCCTGCCGCTGGCTTCGAGCGCCGCAAGGTCCGGCTCGCACAGGAACGGCTCGCCCGCAGCCTTCAGCGCGTTGCTGACGTCCTTTAAACCGCTGCCGGTCGAGATCACGGTCACCGTCTCATCCGGGCGGATCAGGCCTTCCTTGACGGCGCGCACGACGCCTGCCGTCGCGGTCACGCCCGCAGGCTCGCCGAACACGCCTTCGGTCCGGCCCAGAAGCCGCATCGCGGCAAGGATCTCGTCGTCGGTCACGGCGATCCAGCGCCCGCCGCTGTTTTTGACCGCGCGCAGGGCCTTTTTCGGATTTCTCGGTACGCCGACGGCGATGCTGTCCGCAAGCGTGTTCTCCGGCGTCGGCACGAGGTCGCGGTCGTTGTTCGCCGCGTCCACGAACGGGCAGCAGCCGGTGGACTGCACGCCGAGGATCTTCGGAATGCGGTCGAGCATGCCCATCTCGTACAGATCACGGAAACCGTTGTACACGCCGCCGATCGTGCAGCCGTCGCCGACGGACACCGCGACCCAGTCGGTCGGCTCCCAGCGCAGCTGCTCCGCGATCTCCAGCGCGACGGTCTTTTTGCCTTCGGTCAGGATCGGGTTGATGCCTGCGTTGCGGTTGTAGAAGCCCCACTTTTCGATCGCGGCCTTGCTTAACTCAAAGGTCTGGCGATAGTCGCCCTTGACCGAAATGACGTTCGCCCCGAAGATCAGAAGCTGCGCGACCTTGCCCTTCGGCGCGCGCTCCGGCACAAAGATCACGGTCTTGAGTCCCATGCGCGCCGCGTTGCCCGCACAGGAGCTTGCCGCGTTGCCGGTGGAGGAGCAGCAGATCGTGTCGTAACCCAGCTCGATCGCCTTTGCCACCGCCACGCCGCTTGCGCGATCCTTCAAAGACGCGGTCGGATTGATGCCGTCGTCCTTGATGTACAGCTTGCGAAGACCCAGCTCGTCGCCGAGCCGCAGGCTCTCATACAGCGGCGTCCAGCCGATGCGCAAAAACTTCGACAGGCCCTCGCCTTTGAGCGGCATCAGCGCCCGATAGCGCCACATGCTGTTGTCGCGATCGGCCTTTAAGCTGTCGCGGTTCAGCGCCTTTTTGACCTCGTCGTAGTCGAACAGAATGTCCAGAATGCCCTTCTCGCCGCAGGCGGGGCAGGTCATCAGCTCCGGTCCGTAGGGGTATTCTCTGCCGCACAGGGTGCAGCGATAGCCGTACACGCGTCTCATGGTTTCGCTCCTTTTCGATGGTATCCTTATCATACACCGCAGCGGCCCGCTTTGCAAGTGCGGATCGGGCAAAAAAGGTATCTTCAAATGCGCCGGAAACGGTTGCGCTTGCATGCAAAATCATGTATACTGGATACATAAATATTACATTGAGGGAGTGTGGCTTTATGATCCTGATCGGAAACGGAAGGTTGCTCACCAGAAACGGCGCGGAATTCTTTGAGAACGGCGCGGTCGCGGTCGACGGACGGTTTGTGAAGGAGGTCGGTGAAACGGCGGCAATGCGCGCAAAGTACCCCGACGCGGAGTGGATCGACGCAAAGGGCGGCGTGATCATGCCGGGTCTGATCAACATGCACAACCACATCTACAGCGCGTTTGCAAGAGGCCTCAGCATCCGCGGCTACGATCCGCACAACTTCAACGATATCCTGGAGGGCATGTGGTGGAAGATCGACCGCTGCCTCACCAAAGAAAACGATTATCTGTCCGCAAAGGCGGTGTATGCCGACTGCATCAAAAACGGCGTGACGACCGTGTTCGACCACCACGCGAGCTTCTTTGACATTCCGGGTTCGCTCGACGAGATCCATGCAGCCGCAAAGGAATGCGGCGTGCGCACCTCGCTCTGCTATGAGGTGTCCGATCGCGACGGCGAGGAAAAGCGGATGCAGTCGATCCTCGAAAACGAGCGCTTCATCAAAAAGGCGGCGGCGGACGACAGCGATATGGTGAAGGGCATGATGGGCCTGCACGCGGCGTTCACGCTGTCCGACCGGACCTTGGAGGACTGCCTTGCGCACGGCGGAAAGGAAGCGGGCTTCCATGTGCACTGCGCCGAGGGGCCGGGGGACCTGCAGGATTCCCTCAATAAGTACGGAAAGCGCATCATTTCGCGCTTCTATGACGCGGGGATCCTCGGCAACAAAACGCTTGCGATCCACTGCGTCCACATCAACAAGGCGGAGATGGAGCTCATAAAGGCGACCGACACCGCCGTTGTGCACAATCCCGAATCCAACATGGGCAACGCGGTCGGCTGCGGCCCGGTCATCCATATGAAAAAGCTGGGGCTTTTGCTCGGTCTCGGCACCGACGGCTACACGAACGACATGCTCGAAAGCTACAAGGTCGGCAACATCATCCACAAGCATCATCTGTGCGATCCGACCGTCGCATGGGGCGAGATCCCGGATATGCTGTTCAACGGCAACGCGGCGATCGCGGGACGGTATTTCAACGCGCCGCTCGGCGTTCTGAAGCCCGGCGCGTACGCGGACGTCATCGTGACGGATTACGATCCGCTGACGCCGATGGACGGGAACAACGCAAATTCGCACATTCTGTTCGGCATGAACGGTCGAAGCGTCGTCACGACGATGTGCAACGGCCGCGTGCTGATGAAGGACCGCGAGCTTCTGGTCTGTGACGAACGGGAGCTCATGGCAAAGTGCCGCGAGAGCGCGAAAAAGCTCTGGGCGGCGGTCAACGCATAAGGGGTACAGGAGGAATACAGTATGTCCGATCGAATGACGCCGATCCCGTTTCGGGAGTTGATGGAATGGGTCCTGAAGGAGTACAAAACCGGCAGCGTGTTCGGGGTCAGACGCCCGTATACGCCCGTGCCGGGAAAGATGCTCACGATCTTCGGCGAGACGATGGAAACGCCGTTCGGTCCCGCCGCGGGTCCGAACACGCAGCTTACGCAGAATATTCTCGCCGCGTACTATGCGGGCGCGCGCTTCTTTGAGCTCAAGACCGTGCAAATCATGGACGGCGACGAGCTGGCGGCGTGCATCGGAAAGCCGTGCATCGTGGCGAAGGACGAGTGCTACAACTGCGAATGGTCGACCGAGCTGACCGTGCCGGAAGCGCTGAACGAATACGTCAAGGCGTGGTTCATGCTGAAGCTGTTCACCAAAGAATTCGGCTGGGGCGACCCGAACGGATTCATCTTCAACATGAGCGTCGGCTACGACTTTGCGGGCGTCACGTCCCCGAAGATCGACGCGTTCATCGAGGGTCTGAAGGACGCAAGCGCGACCGCGATCTGGGCCGAGTGCATGGAATGGACGCGGGCGAACCTCGACCGCTTTACGAACGTCGACGAAGCCTATCTTGCCGCGATCAATCCGCACGTTTGCACCTCGATCACGCTGTCGACCCTGCACGGCTGCCCGCCGCAGGAGATCGAGCGGATCGCAGGGTATCTGATCGACGTCAAGAAGCTGAATACGTTTGTCAAGTGCAACCCGACGATCCTCGGCTACGCGTATGCGAGAAAGACGCTCGACGATCTCGGCTTCGATTACATCGTATTTGACGAGCATCATTTCAACGAGGACCTGCAGTACCGCGACGCCGTGCCGATGTTCCGCCGTCTGCTTGCGCTGGCGGCGAAAAACGGCGTCACCTTCGGGCTGAAGCTATCGAACACCTTCCCGGTCGACGTCACGCGGGGCGAGCTTCCGAGCAATGAAATGTACATGTCCGGCCGTTCGCTCTATCCGCTGACGATCGAGATGGCAAAGCGCATGAGCGAGGAATTCGACGGAAAGCTCAGACTGTCGTTTTCGGGCGGCATCGACGCGTTCAACATCGCGGATCTGTTCAGGGCGGGCATCTGGCCGATCACGCTTGCAACGACGATTCTGAAGCCCGGCGGCTATCAGCGGCTCGAACAGCTCGGACATATCTGCGACGCGATCCCCTACGAACCGTTCACCGGCGTGAAGGTCGGCGCGGTCGCGCAGTTATCGAAGCAGGCGCGCGCATCGGTGCGCAATATGAAGCCCGTCAAGCCGCAGCCCGCAAGAAAGCTGACAGATCGGGTCCCGCTGTTTGACTGCTTCACCGCGCCGTGTACGCACGGCTGCCCGATCGGTCAGGACATTCCGCAGTACATCGAAATGGTCGGCAAGGGCAATTACGACGGCGCGCTGCGCCTGATCGTCGAAAAGAACCCGCTGCCGTTCATCACCGGCACGATCTGCCCGCACCATTGCGCGGACAAGTGCACGCGCAGCTTTTACGAGGAGTCGGTCCGCATCCGCAGGGCCAAGCGCACCGCGGCGGAGTACGGCTTCGACGCGCTGCTGAAGGGCTTGAAGCCCGCAGCGCCGAACGGAAAGAGGGTCGCCGTGATCGGCGGCGGTCCCGCGGGCATGGCGGCGGCGTTCTTCCTTGCGCGGCAGGGCGCTTGCGTGACGCTGTTTGAAAAGAGAGAGAAGCTCGGCGGCATCGTGCGCTATGTCATCCCGGCGTTCCGCATCGGCGACGACGCGATCGACAGCGACGCGAAGATCCTCGAAACGATGGGCGTCGACGTCCGGCTGAACATGCCCGCGCCGAAGGCCGACGCGCTGTTTGCAGATGGGTATACCGACGTCGTCTATGCGGTCGGCGCATGGGCCGAAGGCCGGATGCAGCTTGAAAAGGGCGAGGCAATGAACGTCATTCGGTTCCTCGAACGCAGCAAGGCCGGTACGCTCGAACCGCTCGGCGAGAACGTGATCGTCATCGGCGGCGGCAACACCGCAATGGACGCCGCGCGCGCGGCCAAGCGTGAAAAGGGCGTCAAAAACGTGCGTCTGGTGTATCGCCGCACCGCACGGTACATGCCGGCCGACGAGGAGGAGCTGCAGCTTGCAAAGGAGGACGGCGTACTGTTCTGCGAGCTTCTGGCGCCGGTCGCCTTTGAAAACGGACGGCTGCTGTGCAGCGTGATGCGCCTCGGAGAACCGGACGCGTCGGGCCGCCGTTCGCCGGTCGAAACGGGCGAAACGATCGGGCTTCCGTGCGATACGCTGATCGCGGCGGTCGGCGAAAAGGTCGAGACCGCGCTCTTTGCGGACAACGGCATTGCGTTGAACGCGCGCGGCAGGGTAGAAACCGACGCGAATCTTGAGACGAGCCGCAAGCACGTCTACGTCGTCGGCGACTGCAACCGCAGCCCCGCAACCGTTGTCGAGGGCATTGCGGACGCGCGCAGGGTCGCGGACGCGATCGTCGGCAAGTACGAATACGGCATCTGCGCCTGCGGCAGCACGACCGAAGAGGCGTGCTTTGAAAAACAGGGCATTCTGAAGGATTACGAGCAGGCGGAGAAGGAGCGCGGGCGCTGCCTCTCCTGCGGCACGGTCTGCGAGTGCTGCGTGCAGGTCTGTCCGAACCGCGCAAACGTCGCGATCCGCGTGCCCGGCAAGCAGAAGCCGCAGATCCTGCACGTCGACCGGATGTGCAACGAGTGCGGCAACTGTCTCGTGTTCTGCCCCTACGACTCGAAGCCGTACAGGGAGAAATTCACATTGTTTGCGACGGAAGCCGAGTTCGACGGCTCCGGGAACAAGGGCTTTCTGCCACTCTCCGATCGCGTCGTGAAGCTGCGGCTGGACGGGGTGCAGACGGTCGATCTCGACCGCGATCCGATCGACCCGGACGCAAAGGCGCTGATCGAAGCGGTGCTGAACGATTACCATTATTTGATCGGCTGAGATGCCGAAAGGAGCGACCATGGCGAGCTTCACGGTCAACGGACGGGTCGTGACCTGTCCCGAAAACAAGAAACTGATCCGCTTTCTGCGCGACGATCTGCGCCTCACGAGTGTCAAAAACGGTTGCTCGGAGGGCGCGTGCGGCACGTGCACCGTCCTGATCGACGGCAAGGCGACGAAGGCCTGCGTGCAGCAGACCGACCGTCTGGAGGGCAAGCACATCGTCACCTGCGAGGGTCTGACCCCGCGCGAACGCGCCGTCTACGCCTACGCGTTCACCGAGGCGGGCGCGGTGCAGTGCGGCTTCTGCACGCCCGGCATGGTGATGGCGGCGAAGGCGCTTCTCGATCGCGAGCCGGACCCGACGCTGCAGCAGATCAAGGACGCGATCCGCATGAACATCTGCCGCTGCACCGGCTATAAAAAGATCGAAGAGGCGATCCTGCTGGCCGCCGAGGTGTTCCGCACCGGCGCTGACGTGCCGCAGCGGAAGCTCAAGGGCGTCGTGGGTGAGAATCTCGACCGCGTCGACGCCGCGCCCAAGGCGCTCGGCGACGCGCAGTACGCGGACGATCTGTACCTTGACGGCATGCTGTACGGCACGGCAAAGCGGAGCGACTATCCGCGCGCCCGCGTGCTTGCGATCGACACAAGCGCGGCAAAGGCAGCGCCAGGCGTCGTGTGCGTGCTGACGGCAGCGGACATCCCCGGCACGGTCAAGATCGGGCATCTCAAGCAGGATTACGACGTCATGATCCCGGTGGGGGCGATCACGCATTTTTTGGGCGACGCGATCGCGCTGGTCGCTGCCGGGACCGAGGCGCAGGCACGCGCCGCGGCGGCGCTCGTCAGGGTGGAGTATGAACCGCTGCCCGCCGTGCTCGACATGACGGAGGGATTGAAGGACGAGATCCTTGTGCACGCGTCGAACGGCACCAACGTGCTTTCGCACGAGCATCTGGTCCGCGGCAATGCGGACGAGGCGATCCGAAACAGCAAATACGTCGTGACGCATCACTACTCGACGCCGCCTACGGACCACGCGTTTCTGGAGCCGGAGTGCGCGGTCGCGGTGCGCGAGGGCGACGGCATGCGCATCTTCTCCGGCGATCAGGGCGTTTACCAGACGCGCAGGGAATGCGCACAGATGCTGGGCTTGCCGCAGGAGAAGGTCCGCGTCACGGCCATGATGGTCGGCGGCGGCTTCGGCGGCAAGGAGGACATGAGCGTGCAGCATCACGCGACGCTTTTAGCCTGGCACACGGGCCGTCCCGTCAAGGTCGCGTTCTCGCGCGCCGAGAGCCTTCTCATTCACCCGAAGCGGCACGCCATGGAGATGGAATTCACGACCGCCTGCGATGAAAACGGCTGTCTGACCGGCATGAAGGCGACGCTGATCAGTGACACCGGCGCGTACGCCTCGCTCGGCGGACCGGTGCTGCAGCGCGCATGCACGCATGCCGCGGGCCCGTACAACTATCAGAACATCGACATCGACGGCAAGGCGATCTATACGAACAATCCGCCCGCCGGGGCGTTCCGCGGCTTCGGCGTCACGCAGAGCTGCTTTGCGACCGAGTGCAATCTGAACGAGCTTGCAAAGCTCGTCGGCATCTCGGCGTTCGAGATCCGCTACCGCAACGCGATCCGGCCCGGCCAGGTGCTGCCGAACGGACAGATCGCCGACGAAACGACGGCGTTGGTCGAAACGCTCGACGCCGCGCGTCCGATCCTCGAACGCGATCCGAAGGCGGGCATCGCCTGCGCCATGAAGAACGCGGGCCTCGGCGTCGGCATTCCGGACACCGGGCGCTGCCGCATCGAGGTGCTGCACGGCGAAGTGTATCTGCATTCGTCCGCCGCGTGCATCGGGCAGGGCATGGGAACCGTGCAGACGCAGATGGCGGCGGAGATTTTGAAGATCCCGCACGAACGGGTGCATTACTGCACGCCGGACACCGCGCTTGCGCCGGATTCGGGCAACACCACCGCGTCGCGGCAGACGCTGTTCACCGGCGAGGCGGTCGTGCGCGCAGCAAAGCAGGTGCTGGAAGCGCTGGAGCAGGAGGGCTCGTGGGAGGCGCTTGACGGACGGTCGTTTGTCGGCGAGTACACGGGCGTCACCGATAAGCTCGGCAGCGACAAGCCCAATCCCGTTTCGCACATCGCCTACGGCTACGCAACGCACGTCGTCGAGCTGAACGACGACGGCACGCTGAAGCGCGTCACCGCGATCCACGATCTCGGCGTGGCGGTCAATCCGCGCGCGGCCGAGGGACAGATCGAGGGCGGCGTCGTGATGGGGCTCGGCTACGCGCTGACCGAGGATTTCCCGCTCAAGGACGGCAGGCCGACCGCAAAGTACGGCACGCTGGGGCTGTTCCGCGCGGACAAGACGCCGGAGGTTCAAGCGATCCTTGTCGAAAAGGCGACCAAGGACGGGCTTGCCTGCGGGGCAAAGGGCATCGGCGAGATCTGCACGATCCCGACCGCGCCCGCCGTGCAGAACGCGTACATGAACCGCGACGGCGAATTCCGCACGGTCCTGCCGCTTGTCAACACACCGTATTCCAAAAAGAAATAAACAGCAATGATGAATTGTCAAACTAAGTGCAACACTGAGAGATAGAAAGATCAAACAAATCAACCGGTTTATTGAAGCCGAGAACTTTCTTGGGCCTGGCGTTGATCAACGCCAGGTTCTTTTTCAGCGTTGCCGGACTGACCCTTGA
>CAKJYC010000057.1 GCA_918244965.1 Clostridiales bacterium
ATACCTCGACCGCAGGGGCGTGCGCGTGCGCTACATGCACAGCGACATCGACACGCTCGATCGCATGGAGATCATCCGCGATCTGCGCTTAGGCGAATTCGATGCGCTGGTCGGCATCAACCTGCTGCGCGAGGGGCTCGATCTTCCGGAGGTCGGCCTTGTCGCGATCCTCGACGCCGACAAGGAGGGCTTTCTGCGCAGCGAAACGAGCCTCATCCAGACGATCGGCCGCGCCGCAAGAAACGCGGAGGGCCGCGTCATCCTGTACGCCGATACCGTCACGCAGTCGATGCGCCGCGCGATGGACGAGACCGCCCGCCGCCGTGCAAAGCAGCTTGCATTCAATGAGACACACGGCATCGTGCCGAAGACGATTCAGAAGAAGGTCTACGACACGCTGGTGATCACGCGCCGCGAGGAGGAAAAGCCGGAGCAGCTCAGCGAACGGCAGAAGCAGGAGCGCATTGCGATCCTGACCGAGCAGATGCGCGACGCCGCGCGCGAGCTTGAATTTGAAACGGCGGCAAAGCTCCGCGACGCGATCCTTGCCCTGAAGGGCGAAAAGCCGCAGAGCAGAAAGACCGACCTGCGCCCCGGTCAGATCGGCGCGCACAAGCGCGCAAGGGAGAAAACGCACAAGTAACGACGGGAACCGAAGCCGATGGAACACGGAAGGATGCAACTCAAAAACAGCCGGATCGGAAAACGCCGGTGGGTGCTGCTCACTGCAGCGCTCTCGCTGGCGTCCGCGCTCGTTGTGTTTGTGCCCGCAGTCATTGCCGACAGGGGCTTCTTTCTGATCGTCGACGATTTCAACGCGCAGCAGCTGACCTTTGCTACGGCGGTGCGCAACGCGCTGTACATGCGGCCGCTCGGCGACTGGTTCTGGGGGATCGACCTCGGCACGTCGCTGGTCAATACGTTCTCGTTCTACAACCTCGGCAGCCCGTTCTTCTGGATCAGCCTGCTCTTCCCCGACGTCCAGTTCCCCTACCTTGCCCCGTGGCTGTATGTGCTGAAGTACGTCGCGGCCGCGGTGACCGCACACCTGTATCTGCGGCGGTTTTTGAAGGATGAACGATTCGCGGTGATCGGCGCGCTGCTGTACGCATTCTCCGGCTTCCAGTCGGCGAACCTGATGTTCTTCCATTTCCATGAGGTCGTCGCGTTCTTCCCGCTGCTGCTTTTGGGGCTCGAAAAGGTCATGGAGGACAAAAAACACCGCCCGTTCTTCATCTTTGCGGTGTTCCTAAACTGTCTCGTCAACTATTTCTTCTTCATCGGCGAGGTCGTTTTCCTGATCCCGTACTTTTTGCTGCGCTTCCGCGGGCGTTCGCTCAAGACGCTTCTCGAGGCGACGCTCGCGCGCTTACTCGACGGCGTGCTCGGCGTAGGCATGACGTGCGTGCTGTTCCTTCCGTCCGTGCTGTACGTGCTCGACAGCGCCAGAAGCGGGTTCTTCCTCACGTCCGAGAACTGGCTGTACGGCTTCAAGGACATCCTCATTATCCTGAAGGGACTGTTCCTGCCCGGCGACCTGATGAACGACTGGAGCGCCGTGGTCGCGACAAACTGGAGCTCGACGGCGGCGTATGTCCCCCTGTTCGGACTGTCGTTCGTCTTTGCGTATCTGTTCCGGCGAAAGGGCTGGCTGCGCATCGCGCTGATCGGCGGGCTCGTCGTGTGCTTCTTCCCCTTTTTGCAGTCCGCGTTCTATCTGTTCGCCGACCTGTACCAGCGCTGGTGGTATATGCTCGTGCTGCTGTTCGTCCTCGCGACGGTCAAGGTGCTCGAAGAGCCGGACGCATACCGGATCGGGCTCGGCGCGATCGTGAACGGCGCGATCGTCGCCGCGCTGTACTTCGTCGTCCGCTTTCTGTACAGGGGCGAATCCGGCGATCCGCTCGTGTTCCACAATGGACGGTTCCTGCTCGAAGCGCTCGTCGCCGCGCTGTCGCCGCTGCTCGTGTGGGGGCTTCTTAAGCTGCGCCTGCTCGGCTGGAAGCGCATTCTGGCGCTTTCCGCGGCGTTCTGCTGCGCGTCGACCGCGCTGACGCTGCACGCGTACCGCAGGCTGAACGTCAACGCGGATTACCGGGAGTTTTTCGAGGGCGGGCTGCTGATGGAGCCGTTCGACGATCAGTTCCGCTACCGAGCGAGCGGCATGCTGATGACGACCAACGGAAGGATCGCGGCGTATCTCGGCTTCTGCTCCACGCTGGAGAATTCGTCCTACGCGTTCAACGAGCTGTTCGACATTTATTCCACCAACATGACGCGCGACCGCTCCAAGGTGAGCGGACTTGCAGCGCTTCTCGGCGCGAAATACCGCATGACGACCGAGCCCTCCGAGGAGGATCACGCCGTTCCGTATCTCGATCACAACGGCACGGTCTATTATCTCGTGACGTACACAAAGACCTGCCCGATCGGTTTTGCGCTCGACCGGTACATGACGGTCGAACAGCTGAAGGCGCTGCCGCAGAACGCCCGCGCAAGCGCGCTGATGCACGCGTTCGTCGTCGAGCCGGAGCAGATCCCGGAGGTCGCGCCGGCAGAGCCGTTCGATCCGGGCGATACGGACCTGCACGCCGTTCTGGTCGAAGCGATCGACCGCTGCAAGGAGAACGCCGTGTTCGACTTCCATCGGGACAACACGGGCTTTTGCTGCCGCACCGCCTACGAGCGCGAGCGCTTCGTGTACTTCACCGTGCCGTATGACCGCGGCTGGCGCGCGTATATCGACGGCGAGAACGCGCCCATCCTCTGCTCCGGCGGCATGATGCTGCTGCGCGTTCCGGCGGGCGGGCATGCGATCACGTTCGTCTACCACACGCCCGGTCTGCGCCCCGGCGCGATCATCAGCGGCGTATCGTGGCTGATCTTCATCGGCGCGACCGTCGGTTTCTGCAGCGCGCGGAAGCGAAAAGGCCGCAAAGAAGAAAGCCCCGGACGAAACGACGCACACCAGCGCGTGAGAAATACTGCCAGCTGAAAGGACGCCCGATTATGAAACGTATCGTTTGCCTGTTTTTGTCGATTGCATTCCTTTTGGCGTTTGCCGCCTGTGCGGAACCGCGCGGACCCGAAGCGAACGCGGCGACGCCGGAGCCGACCGCTCCGCCGCCTGCGGAGAATCTTGCGCTGTTTCCGGACGCAGCGGCGTTTTCCGGGATCGCGGGATCCGATCCGGATACGCCGTATGGGGACGGCATGTTCGGAAACACCTATATCCTGCGCGCGGAATCCGCCTTCGGTGATGCACTGAATCCTCTCGGCTATGTGATCGTCGTCGAAAACCGGGACGCCTTTATCCCGCCGCTTACGCTCGCGCTCGGCCTCATGCCGGGCGGCAAAACCGTCGGCATCGTTTTTGTTGTGCTGAACGAAACGCCCGGCAAAGGTTCCCGCGCGGACGATCCGGCGTTTAAGGATCAGTTCGCCGATCGCCGTGTCGAGAGCTTCCTTCTGTACGGGACCGGCGAGGACGGCGTCGATGCGATCTCCGGCGCGACCATAACCTCCAAAGCGGTCGTCAACGCCGTCAATGCGGGCCTGGATTTTTACCGCTCCGTGATCCGCCCGTGATTCTGCCACAGCGGCCCTTCCTCTGCCCTCAAAAAAATTTGTCGTTTTCAAAAAAAATGGTTGACAGATAGGGGTTCATTCGATATAATACTTTTTGCGCGTTAGTCGCGCGAGGGAGCATAGCTCAGCTGGGAGAGCATTTGCCTTACAAGCAAAGGGTCACAGGTTCGAGCCCTGTTGTTCCCACCAAGTAATGGCCCGGTAGTTCAGTTGGTTAGAATGCCAGCCTGTCACGCTGGAGGTCAGGGGTTCGAGCCCCCTTCGGGTCGCCAATATGCCTCGGTAGCTCAGTTGGTAGAGCAAGGGACTGAAAATCCCTGTGTCGGTGGTTCAAGTC
>CAKJYC010000058.1 GCA_918244965.1 Clostridiales bacterium
AGCCATATCGAAACTGAGATGGCCACCGCGACGAGCGAAATCAAGACGCCGTCGACCTGCGAAGAAGCGGGCACGACGACGTACACGGCGACGTTCACGAATACAGCGTTTGCGACGCAGACCAAGGACGTCGAGGATATCCCGGCGACCGGCCATACTCTGACAGCGCATGCGGCGAATGCGGCGTCCTGCACGGAACCGGGCAACAGCGCGTACTGGAGCTGCGACCGCTGCGGCAAGTTCTTCTCCGATGCGCAGGGCACGACCGAGATCGCGGAAAACAGCTGGGTGATCCCGGCGACGGGCCATACTCTGACAGCGCATCCGGCGGTTGCCGCAACCGCCTCTACCGACGGCAACAGCGCGTACTGGTCCTGTGATGTCTGCGGTAAGTTCTTCTCCGATGCCGAAGGTACGACCGAGATCCAGGAAAACAGCTGGGTCATTCCGTTCACAGGCGTGGCGCAGATAAACGGGACCAAATATCGCAGCCTCGCGGATGCGGTTGCTGATGCGGCTGACGGTGACACGGTTACATTGTTGGATGATATTACGCTCAATGCGGCACAGACTATACCCGGCGAATCGAATCAATATGCCGCGGTGATTCTCGATAAATCTATTATCCTCGATGGCAACAATCATACTATTACCAGCACATTCCCTCGCGGCATCGGTGTAAAGGGCACTTCCGGCAACGTCGATGTAACTTTCAAAAACCTTACTGTCAAAAACAGCAGCAATGGTGCGGTCTGCATCATCACGCGCGGCGGTATTGATCAAATTATACTGGATAACGTCACACTTGATACAAATGGTTCCAATAGTGGCTACAATCAGCCGTTAACGATTGGCGGAACGCAGGCAACTGCGGCTACAATCAAGATTCAGAACAACAGTGTTATCAAGACGAATGACGCTGCATCGCAGTATTACGCTATTATTGCGTGGAATCCTGTCACAATGACCATTGAGGACAGCACGATTATGGGCTGGGCTTGTGTCTACATGAAGGAAGATGCAGCGGGGTCGAATGTGACAATTAACAGAAGCACCTTGACTTCTCAGGGCTTGGCTGGCAATTCCAATCACTTTGCGGCAATTGTAAGCGAAGCGGAGAATGTAAATGTAGCAGTAACCAATTCTGTGATAAATGTTACAGCTGCAGCGAATACGTATCAAGGGATCGGTGTGCCGAGCTTTAAGGATAATGTAAAGATTGAGCTCGGCGAAGGCAATACAGTAACCTTGACAGGCGATACGGCAATTATCGGCTTTAACATGGAGATGGGCGACGTTGTCGTCTCCGGCGGCACATTCAATACGGAGGTTGATCCCGTTTACTGCGCTGACGGCTACATTCCGGCGACGAATGATACTGATCCTGTTACCTACGGCGTCAAAGAAGGATGGAAAGTCATCTTTGAGCCGGATAACGGCGAATATGCAGAGATCGTCTGTGTGGAAAACAACGGCACGGTAGTCGCGCCTAATCCCGAGCCGACGAAGGAGAACGCGATTTTCGCGGGCTGGTTTGAAGAAAACGCAACGGAACCGTTTGACTTCGAGACTGCAATCACTGCCGATCTCGCCCTGACGGCGCAGTGGATGACCCTTTCGCCCGATACGCTGGAGCTGTACCTGAACGATAAGGGTACAATCACGGTCGACAATGCGGTCTCCGGCTACTACTATTACTGGAAATTCGCAGGCGGCGTCGGCTCCGGCGGCTTCAATGGTGCAACCGGTGAAGGCTATCCCTACGGCAAGACGGCCGGCAGCACCGGTACGGCGACCCTGACGGTCTATACGGACAACACCAAGACGACGCAGGTAGGCGAGCTCGTCTGCAACATCACGGTCAAGAATGTTGTTGCGCGAGTAAACGGCGTCGAGTATGACAAGGATCACTTTGCGGACGCGGTCACGGCAGCCATCAGCGGAGGAGAGCTTCTGGAGGTCTATTCCAGCGGCAGCTCCGTAACGCTGACCAACGGTCAGACGCTGCGAGTCAAAGCAGCAGACAACCGCGGCAAGGGCAGCGTCAATGTGAAAACGCCCGCGGCCACGGCGGAGACCGCATATGTGATCAACAAGACCACGGATGATCAGACTGGCATCACAACGTATGTCTGTGGAACCACGGCGGTCTTGGTGGAGTTTACTCCGGCGGATGGCGGCGAGAAGACATATTCCACGTCTCTCAGCATGAGCAGCAAGGCCGGTACTTATAAGCTCCTGGGTGATATCGCAAACAACAGCAGAAACACTATAACAACGACCGGTGTCATTCTCGACCTGAACGGCCACACCGTGAACTTTGCAACGGATACTACTTATCCGGCAATTCTGATCGGTACAGCGGCCAAGACCGGCAGTCTGACGATCACGGATACCTCCGATTCGGGCAACGGTGCGATCATCAACACCGGCGATATCGCTGTGTGGGCGGCATATAAGAACAGCACCGTCACCATCGAGAGCGGCACGATCATTGGCGCGCTCGAAGCGGTCTATACCTCCAACGGCTGCACGGCCACCATCAACGGCGGCACGTTCAAGGTGTCCGGAGATAACAAGGGCTTCGTGCTCAACTGCAAGGACGACAACAAGAATACCATCACTGTCACCGGCGGTACGTTCTACGGCTTCAACCCGGAGGACAATGCGGCGGACGGCGAGCATACGAACTACCTCCCGACGGACAAGATCGCTGTAGAGGGTTCTGACAACGGCGAAACGACCTGGACGGTCATGAATGCCGTGGTCGTTGCGTTCGACGCGGACAATGCGGATGACGATTCCGACGTCACCACCGTTCGTATGGCAGCAGGCGGCACGGTAACCGCGCCTGATCCCGAGCCGACGAAGGACGGCTACATCTTCGGTGGATGGTCCGACGGTACGAATATTGTTACATTCCCGTACACAGCCACCGCGGACGTCACGCTGACGGCCCAGTGGACGGCGGCGGTCGCGAAGATCACAAAAGAAGTCAGCGGCGAGGAGGTCACGACCTACTACGCGACGCTGGAAGCCGCGATCGCGGAGGCAGTCGCTAACGACACGATCACGATCATTGCCGACTTTGCGATCGACGCAAACAAGACGACGGCCAATGATCGCATCGTGGTCGACAAGGCCGTCACGATCGACTTCGGCGAATACACCATGACCGTGCCGGGTTCGCTGGAGCCCACGTCCAACTGGGCGGCGCTGTTCATCGACGCCGATACCACGGTCAAGGCGACGACGGGCGGCATCAACTGCCTCGACAACGGAAACGACGCCGGACCGTATGTGTTCAACGTACGCAACAACGCGACGCTGACGATCGAAAGCGGCAGCTACCACGGCGGCGGCACGGTCGCGCAGGCACAGCTCGGCACGATCGCGATCACGGGCGGCACGTTCACCGCGACGGCGTTTGATGCGCCGTACGGCATGGACTTCATGCTGAACTGCGTGGATACGAATTACGCGGCAGGCACGGCGAAGATCGAGGTCAGCGGCGGTACGTTCGTGGGCTTCGACCCGCAGGACAACAAGGCGGAAGGCACGAACACCGACTTCAGGGCGGCGGGCTACGTCGCGATCGAAGGTCCGGCAGGCACGTTCACGGTCGTTCCGGGCGGCGTGGTCACGTTCGATGCGGACGGCGGCGCACCGGTTCCGGAGCCGCAGCGCGTGGCGAAGGGCGACGGTCGCGCAGTCGAACCGCAGGCTCCGGCCAAGGACGGATTCGTCTTCGGCGGCTGGAACGACGGCAACGGCCCGTTCGACTTCGCAAATACGCAGATCACCGGAGACATCACGCTGACGGCCCAGTGGGCGGCGGCGGTCGCCAAGATCGAGCGCACGGGCGAGACGCTGTACTTCGCAACGCTTCAGGATGCGATCGACGCGGCGCAGAACGACGATACGATCCTGCTGCTCAAGACCATCACCGAGGCGGTCATCGTTCCCGCGGGGCTGACCGTGACGATCGACCTGAACGGCAAGACGATCCATTGCGTCGACGACGGCAGCACAGCCGAGCAGCGTCCGAACGCAACGCACGATACCGTCAGCAACTACGGCACGCTGCTGCTGAAAAACGGCACGATCGACCGCACGCAGATCAACACCTGGGCGCATTCCATAACGAACTACCCCGGAGCGAAGATCACGCTCGACGATCTTACCCTGACAGCCAGAAGCACGACGCATATGACTGTCGTCAGAAACTTCGGCGAAATGATCATCGAGGACGGCACAACGATCACCATGGGCTATAAGGGCGCCGCCTCGATCGACAACGGCTGGCAGCTGGTTCCGAACGAATTCGATCCCGATCGCGGAACCGTTCCGCAGGCCGGCGATGAGGCGAAGCTGACGATCAACGGCGGTACGTTCACCGGCGGCGATGCGGTCGTCAAAAACAAGGCTTACGGCATTCTGACGATCAACGGCGGTACGTTCACGACCACGACCTGTACGACGAAGTATCAGAACATCAGCGTTCTGAGAAACAGCAATATTGCGACGATCAACGGCGGTACGTTCATTCTCCGGGAAGACAGGCCGGACGAAGCGGATTGCCGGATATTCAGGAACGATGATTACTATGACGAGAACAGACAGGGCCTGCTGATCATCACGGGCGGTACGTTTGAGGGTGAAAACGGCAGCGACGCCAACCTGTTCGCCGCTTATCCGAATGCGTCGGAGACGCCGGGCCATGTGTACATTTCGGGCGGTATCTTCAAGGGTACGATCGACAACGGCGGCAATCTGTACTATGTGATCGAAGCGCAAAAGACGTCGGACGATCCGTACGACGGTCCGTTCTTCAGCGTGCCGGTCGACCAGCTCTACGTCGCCGGAACGCAGCTGTGCACAACGGGCAGCGACAAGAAGACCGCGCCGGACGGCAGCGACTATTACTACCTCATCGACGCGACGGCGAGGATCGGCAATGTGCGCTATGAGACGCTCGAAGCGGCGTTTGCGGACGCGGTCGACGGCGACACGATCGAACTGCTGAAGGATGCGGAGGGCAACGGCATCGTCGTTCCGCAGGGCAGGTTCAATACGAACGGCCTGACGGTCGACTTCGGCGGCTTCACCTACACGGTCAGCGGCACGCCGGTCGGCTCCTCCGGAACGGAAACCCTCGGCTTCCAGCTGCTGAAGGACAACAAGATCACGTTCCAAAACGGTACGATCTACGGCAACTCCTACGAGAATGAAGACCTCCTGCGCCTGATCCAGAACTACTCCGATCTGACGCTGGACGGCATGACGCTCAATCTCGACGGCGCGTATTACGATCAGATCACGATGAGCAGCTGCAACGGCAGCGTCGTCATCAAGGATTCCGAGATCAATGCGCCGGACTACAGCTGGATCGATCCGAGCTATACGGATCCGTCCGTATTCGGCGGCGCGGCGATGTCGGTCGGCACGTTCGCCTCGTATCCGTCGGTCGACGTCGAGGTGATCGGCAGCACGATCAACGGCGACATCGTTGTCGATCCTACTGCAGACAGCATGACCACGACGCTGATGCTGACAAGCGGTACGCTGAACGGCAGCCTCGTCATGAAGGACGACGCGGCTACGGCGGCAACGGTCACCGAGCAGATCACCTTCGGCGCGGCTGCGCCGGAAGGCTATGTGTGGCGGCCCAACGCGGACGGCGTCACCGAGACGCTGGTCCCGGCGGTTGCGAAGATCGAGCGCACGGCGGGTACGAAGTACTACTACTCAATGGCAGCGGCGGCTGCGGATGCGGCGGACGGCGAGACGATCGTTATGATCGCGAACAGCACCGAGACGGCAACGTCGAACATCACCGGCAAGGCGATCACGATCGACCTGAACGGCAAGACGGTTGAAGCAGACGGAGCCCTCGATCCGTTGATTAATGTTGCGGCAGACGGCGCGCTGACGATTACGGATACTTCCGCAGAAGCAAACGGCTCGCTGAACGCAACGGCGTTCGACACGATCGTGACCCGCGGTACCCTGACGGTCAACAGCGGCGCGATCAACAGCGCGGTCGAAGGCATCTGGCAGTGCGCAGGCAGCGTTGTCCTGAACGGCGGCTCGGTCTACGGCGCACGCCGTGCGGTCTGGGTCGACGCCGGCAACCTCGAAGTCAACGACGGCACAGAGCTGTACAGCGATTACGCGACCTATAAGGCTGACGGCAGTCTGAATACGTACAGCTACACCATCCTGCTGAACAGCGCGAGCTCGCATCTCGACCTGAAGGGCGGACATGTCGAAAGCGCCAAGGGCGAAGCGATCCATGCGCAGAGTGCAGCGTCCGTTGCCATGACCGGCGGTAAGGTCGTCGGCAACTGGGGTGTTTCGCTCTCCGATTCCGGCGGTCAGTTCGTGATGGAAGGCGGCGAGATCGAAGCTGTGGGCATCGGCATCTGCAACAACGGCGGAACCCCGTCCAACAAGGCCTCCGTCATGGAGATCAAGGGCGGCAAGATCACCGCATCCACCGGTATCTATCATCCCGGCATGGGCACGCTGACCATCTCCGGCGGCGAGATCGAAGCGTCGACCGGCGTGGTCATGAGAAACGGTAAACTCGTCATCACCGGCGGTACGGTCCACGCGACCGGCGCCGCGAAGGCGTATGACTTCCACCAGAGCGGCAGCTGCGACACCGGCGACGCGATCCAGATCGAGCGCTCGGCCTACGGCAACCACATCGGCGAGACCTTCAACGGTGAAACGTATGAGGGCACGCAGGTGAGCATCACCGGCGGTATGTTCAGTAGCGACAACGCAAAGGCAGTCGCAAGCTACATCGCGGCGGACGATCCGAACGCGGCGGACGATGGCACGGCACGCGCCGAGAAGTTCATCAACGGTCAGTTCGAGAACGGCGAGATGGTCGACAGACCGTACTTTGACAGCGCGGACAAGAAGCCGATCCCCGAAGCGCACTGCGCGGACGGCGTGCTGCCGAAGCAGACGCCGGAAGAGGATGCAGAGCATCTCGATTACTTCACGATCGTCAGGGGCAGCATCGTTGCACGCTTTGACGATCCGGCAACCGGCGCACCGTACGCCAGCCTGCAGGAAGCGGTCGACGCGGCGGCGGCAGGCCAGCTGATCTACCTCGTTGCGGACACCACGGAGAACGTTGTGGTCGCGGCGGATGACGTGATCACGATCGACCTGATGAACAAGACGCTGACGGCGGCCAACGATACCGGCATCGCGAT
>CAKJYC010000059.1 GCA_918244965.1 Clostridiales bacterium
ATATACTCCTTCACGGAATAGGTCTTTTCGATCGTCCGGTCCTCGCCGTCCAGCTTGAAGTGGAACGTCGCGGTGATCGTTTCGGCCATCTGCAGCGCGTTGACCCTGCAGAGGAACGTCGCGGTTTCGCTCGGGTCGGTGTCGTCATAGTCGATGCGCGTCGTCTCAAGCGTGTCGGCGCCTCTGCCGGTGATCGCGAACTCCATATAGCTGTCGGCATAGCTGACGCGCTCGTTGTCCGTCTTGGGCAGCTGCAGCTTGAACCGGACGCCGATCAGCTCGTTGAGCACCAGCGACTGCTTCTCAAACGACGGGAACTTCCAACTCCGGAACACATAGAGCGTGTGCGCATACCAGTCGTTGCCGCCCTGTCCGTCCGGACGGAAGCAGATCGTGTAGGTCCCGGCCGTGGTGATAACGTGGTTGTTGTCGTTGTTGTTCTGGCCGTAATTGTCGGCCGGATCCGGGTACCACTGCGCAATCGCGCCGTTTGCAACGCGCACGACCTTGAACTGATCGTTCGGCTGCAGCGTCGTCGTCAGCAGATACTCGCTGTTGTTTTCCGGGTTCACGGCGAATTTCTGCGCCGGGTCGATATCGTCCGCCGTCCAGCCGTTCTGTCCGATCAGATAGAAGCCGTCGGCAAGCCGGAAGACGGCGCTGACCGTGACGTCCGCGGCGGGCATGGAGAAGCTGTACACGCCATCCACGGCCGCGACAGGGACGGTCGTTTCGGTCCCGCCGTCGGGGGTGTAGGTATAGCTGAGGCTTTCCAACAAGTCTGCCATGTCCGGCGACACGGTGAGCACCACCGCAGCGCCCTCGAGGGCACGGGTGACGGGCTGACCGCCCACGGAGGCCGTGACCGCGCCGGCTGCCGATTCCGCGATGGTGACGGCGTAGGTTCGGCGCAGCTCCAACACGCCATTATCTTTCATCACGACGATATAATTCTCGTCGTCGCTCGTGAAGTTCTCCGCCGTTGCCATGCCCTGCTGCACATAATACGTGAACTCGCCCTCGCCGTACGAGAGCGTCACGCCGATGCGCGCGGCTGCGTCCAGCGTCTTGCCGGATGGAATTCTGATCTTCACTTTATAGAGATACACGTTGTCCGTCCTGCCGCCCGTGCCGTCCGCGGCAACGCCGCCGCGGTTCCCCGTGACCGTCACGCTGCCGGAGAAACCGACGTTCTTGTCGGCGTAGATGCCGCCGCCAAGATCGCCCGCCGTGTTGCCGGTGATGCTGCCGCCGTTCATCGTGAATGTGCCGCCGTAAATCTTCACACCGCCGCCTTCCTTCGCTGCCGTGTTGCCGGTGATGCTGCCGCCGTTCATGGTGAAGGTCGCGCTGCCGCCCCATTGAAAGACGTACACGCCGCCGCCATAGTTGCCCGTTCCGGCGTTGCCGGAGATCGTTCCGCTCTCCATCGTGACCGAGCTGGTGACTCCTTTATTATTGTCGTTTTTACCGCCGTACACATACATGCCGTAGCCGGTCGCGCCCTCGGCGTGGGTGATCGTGCCGCCGCCGATGCTGTCAAGAAGGGTCAGGCTGCCGCCATTCACCTTGACGGTGGGCTTGCCATCCGCGCCCGTGAGCCTATGCCCGTTCAAATCGAGCGTGACGTTCTGGGCGCTGACTTCGAGCGTGGTATCGGCGGCGAGGGTCACGTCGGCCAGCAATGTCATCGTTGTGCCGCCCGTCCACGCGGCGTGGGCTTCGGCAAGGTCGTCGTAGTCCACCGTATCGACGCGGACGATATCGCTGCCCGGCGCCTTGATCCTGAACGTCGCCGTCGCCGTGCCCGCATAGCTGCCGACGCCGGTCAGCGTCGCGGTGTACCTGCCCGGCTCGATCAGCGCACCCGACCAGTCGCCCACGGTGTAGTCCGTGCCCTCCGTGAGGACCGTTTCGCCGTCCATGACCGTGATCTCCGGCGTCAGCGCGCTGCCCGTAGCAGTCTGCGCCGGGACGGTGATCGTGATGTCCGGATGGGTCAGCAGCTTTCGCAACGCCGCGACCTCGGAATCGCTTGTGATGCTAAAGGTGTTGCCCTCGATCGGTTCGCCGTTGACGGTATAGGCAAGCTCATATCCCGCGGGAATCTCGCCGGTATAGGTGAGGGTGATCTCGTTGTTCTTCTTGTAGTAATCGACGTTCTCGTACGTCTTGTTCACCGTGCCGCTGACGGTGATATGTTCGCCCGCGGTGACGGTATAGACGGTATAGTTGGCGGTATTTCCTGCCGGCGCAGCGCCGTTGACGGTGCAGTTGTAATTGTAGGGATAAAAAGTTCCGATACGCATCCCGACAACTGCTCCGATGGAATTGCTGCCGGTGGCGGTGACGCTTGTCCGGAGGACAAAGCAATCCGTGGAACCGGAATACTGGTATCCGCAGAAGCCGCCGACGTAATCAGCTCCGCTGACGGTGGAATCTGCCACGACGCAGTTGCTGATCGCTGCTCCTGTCGTATATCCGACGAAACCGCCGACCTGTTTTTTGCTGCCCGTGACGGTGGTATTTGCCACGACACAGTTGTCGACCGTTGCATCAATTGCATACCCGACAAATCCGCCGACACAATTTTGGTTGCTGCCGACGGTGGAATCCTTCACAACGCAGTTGTTGATCGCCGCGTCCTTTGCAAACCCGACAAGCGCGCCGACATTGCCGCCGGTTTTGTACACCGCAGCATGATCGAGCGTCAGGTTGCTGATCGCGCCGTTTTCGATGCGGCCGAATAACCCGAGCGAGGCGTTCAGATTGCGGATCGTATATCCGCAACCGTCAAATTTGCCTTTGAACGGTTTTCCGTCATATCCGATCGTGTCGAAATTGACGTCGTTCATGTTGAGATCGTTGCAGAGCTTGAAGTATGTTCCGGCGAAATCGCTTCCTCTGTTGACCCAGTCCCGCAAAGCGATCAGTTCTTCCGGCGTTCGGATCAGATAGGGATACTCCTCGCTGCCGTCCGCGTCGTCGTCCATCCCCCAAACAGAAGTTTCCGACCAATTTGCGACGTACCGGCGGTCGCCGTGCGAATGCGTCGCGACCGTGACGGTCGTTTGCGGCGTGCTGCCGTTGGTTCCCGTCCATCCGGTAAAGTCATAGCCAAGCCAATACGGCTCCTGCAGCGTAAATGCGGCGCGAACATAGGTGTAACTTGTGACCTGACCCGAAGGGCTTTCGCCGCCGCCCAGTTCATATTCGACCGTGTATGAATAGTCCGCTGCCGGTGCGGTGTTATTACCGTCCCATTGAATCTTTTTGGTGAGTACATTGTCTGCAAGGTCTTTGATATCAAGCGAATTGGACGAGATCCCGGTTACTTTCAGGACATTTGTACCACTGTTGCCTGACGGAGCCTTACCCTTGAAGGTCAATACATTGGTGCCGAGCCCCGCTTCATATGCGAGAGAGCCCCATGTGGTTTCCAGAAACGGCTGACCTTGACTGACCACGATCTCATTGAACGGCACGGTGACATATACGAGATTGTCTTTACGGTAATGGCCGCCCGATCCGGGACCGGGAGCAACCACGATATTCGACGTATCCGGCTGCGGCAAACTCGCGTCTATTGCCTTGAAGTTCGCTTTGATCGTTTTCGCATACCAGGTGTCGCTGTTGTTGCCGGAGGCGTTCAGACGAATGCCGACGGTGTCGAGTTGGGCAAGCGTATTCACACTCGAACTATTCTCGCGGCACAGTTTCACATAGCCGTCCTCCGTACGGCGAGCGGTATTGAATGTTTGCTGATACAGTTTGCCGACGGTGTTGCTCAGATCGGTCCAAGGCGTGTCTGCACCGCTTCCGTTCTCTACCGATGCGACCGGAAAGCAATATCGATAAAATGTGGTGTTCTTTTCGCCCGGATCATGCCCGAAGCCCGCGGCATAGACAGAATTGCTGACAGTACCCGGAAGGCCGCTGCCTGCGCCCGTATCGACATTCGTCGTATCATTGACGTAGATCTGGATATATTGATAGCCGTCTTCTTTTTCCGCGGCCTCAAAATCCAGGTACATACGAATTTCGCGGATGCCGATCATTTGCAGATACGCCTTCGGCGCCTGGCTGAAATAGTTATTGATCGGCACAGTATGATAGGCCTGCGCGTACCCGTCGTCCGTCACCGTGATCGGACCGGCAGCGACGTTCACCGAAATCCATCGCAATGCGTTCTTGGAAACGCTTGTGCCCTTGGTGATCGTGCGATCGACAGACGCCAAATAAAAGCCGCCCGGATCGCAGACCTCAAAGCGATAGGTGCGCGTCGCCCCGATCTGATATTGATATGCGCCGGTGGGATTGTTCGATTCCGTAACGGTGACGGTTTTGGAGTCCTCGTTTTCTCCGAATACCAGGGTCCCCGTTTTCTTGGTGAAGTGCTGTCCCTCCACGGCGGACAGAGACACCGTGCGGTAATAGACCGTCTCCGTGCGGGAAAGATCGCCGCTTCGCGTGACCGTGAAGGTGCTGCCGGAATTGGTTACCGACCACGTCGTGTCCGCATAGCAGCGGATTTCGTCGTCCGCCTGCGCGAGCGTCGGCAGCAGGGCACAGAGCAGCAGCGCGATCAGCATCAGCGAGCAGATGCGCACGGCTTTTGTCTGAAGTCCGGTTTTCATCCTGAAATCCTCCTTTGAAATGTCGTGCCTTTTTATTGTGATAATTTATCTATCACGATCGAGCAAAGTTATGCGCTGTTCTCTCTTGAACAGCGTTTACCGGACGTACCGGCTTAAAATCATGCGCTTCAGGATCATCAGTTCGTTGGTCAGATCCTCCGGGTTTTCGGTGCGCACCAGAACGCCCTGCGCAAAGCGGCCGCACACCGCGAGCATGATGTGCATCGTAGCATTGAACATCGTCTGCTCCGGTTCGTCCGTGCGGATCGTGCCGTCGCGCCGTCCCTTTTCATAGAGCCGATGGAACTTCTTTGCGAACAGCGCAATGACCCGCATGTAGTCCGCAAGCTGCGCGTCCGTCGCCCGCTCGTGCTGCACATAGCCGTTGAAATTCTGGTTGAAGCGAAGCACGTCCGGATGCTCGCGGTACAGCAGGATGTACGCGCCGAGGTAGAAATCCAGCTCCTCCGCAGCGTTCATCATGTCGCCGCCGCGCCGGGCAAACTCCGCTTCAACCTCGTCGAAGTATTCCTCCCATTTCCGTGCGCCGATGGCGATGACGAACGCCGGCTTGTTGCTGAAATAGCGGTAGAGCGTGGCGATGCCGAGCCCGCACGCCGCCGCGACCTCCTGCATGGAGACCGCCTCGATCCCCTTTTCTGCAAATATCCGGAAGCCCGTTTCGAGCATGCGCTCCCGGCGTGCCGCCATTTCATGTTCGTCCTTCTCCAGATTGCGCATCTTCCGCCTCCACTGTTTTAGTGATAATCGCTTTATCACTGTAATCATACCCGATTCTTCCGCAATCGTCAATAAAGAATATATACAGAACCCGCCGTTTTTTGCAGCTTCTGTCAGATCCGGATCGCGCCGCCCGCATGCCGCAAGCCGTCCGCTACGGAACGCCGCACTGCGGCCTTCCGTACGGCTTCAGAGAAGCCGCACGCGGTCGAGTTCCGACTATCATACAAAAATTACAGCCCCCGAAAACGGGGGCTGTAATTTTTGGTACGCGTGTTGATAACGGACTTGCCCGCAAAAGGTTGGTAGCGACAGATTATCGTCGCGAACGCGTTTACAAGTGAGCAGAAAATCCGAGCGTGACCATGGTACGCGCGGGAAGCGCGCGATCTTCCGCTGTAACAAAGCGGAGCGGAGTGGATTGCGGAAAGGAGGAGCGGCGAAGCAAGGCGATGCGATGGTTTTCTTATGAAATAAAAAAACCGTCGCGAGCTCAGCGAAGCCCGCGACGACGTGGTACGAGTGTTGATAACGGATTTAACAAAAAGCGAGTGTTCATAACATCCGTTATGAACACTCGCGGTGGTGCCGGTGGTGGGACTCGAACCCACACGGGTGATTAGCCCAACGGATTTTGAGTCCGTCACGTCTGCCAATTCCATCACACCGGCATGAGTTTTCCTCGAAAAGCACCACTCCAGAAATCGGAGGGCAATTTGGAGGGCAAACCTCAAAAATCAAAGATGTTCGGTTTTCAAAAGCCCAGATATTCAGGGCAGTTCCGGGATCGGAAGGAGAAATGACGAAAGGGATTTTGAGTCCGTCACGTCTGCCAATTCCATCACACCGGCAAGGTGCTTTCTATTTATAGCACAATCGGACGGAAATTGCAAGGATTATTTCCGCCGGTTCGTGCTGAAAGCAAACCGGCGGGACTATGCTTTGCACCGCGCGGTCTTTCGGTCCGGGCCGAGATGCGATTTCGGGTTCGCGGCTACCCGGAGGATGCTGCTCCTTTCCGGATAGCCGCAAGGATCCTTGACTGTCTTTGGCCGGTCAGCCGCTTATTTGCCTGCAACCTTCTTTGCAAAGCGGTTGTCGACCAGCTCGTTGAAATCCGGACGGCCCGTGAGCTCGCCGTTGAAGTCGATGACGGTCAGAAGCCGCTGATAGTCCGCTTCCTGCATGACCGGGTCCTTCTTCCACGAGTCCGTTTCGCGATAGCTCTTCACGACCGCCATGAGGCTTTCGAGCGACGCGTCGGGGAAGTACGGCTGCATGGCCTTTGCGGCGTCCTCGTCGCTCGCGGTCTCGACCCACTGCTGCGCCCGATAGATCGCGCGCAAAAACGCCTCGATGCGTTCCGGATGCGTTTCGATCATCTTTTGCGACGCGAAATAGCAGGTGTAGGGCACCTCGCCGGATTCGAGCCCGATGTTCGCCACAATATAGCCCTTGCCGGCCTTCATAAACTCGGTCGCGGTCGGCTCGAACAGCGTCACATAATCGCCTTCGCCGCCCTCGAACGCACCGGCCATCAGGTTGAACTGGATCGAGTCGATGATCGTGCAGTTCTCACCGTCAACGAGCCCGTTCTGCGCCATCACCCAGCGCAGCGTCATGATCGGCATGCCGCCTGCGCGCCCGCCGATGATCGTCTTGCCGACAAGATCGTTCCACGAAAACGCGGCGGTGGGTTCGCGCGCGATCAGAAACGATCCGTCGCGCTTGGTGAGCTGCCCGACGATCACCGGATGGTCCTCCTTGCCCTCGTTCATCACATACACGCCGGTCTCCGGCCCCGCAAGGCACAGGTCGGCTTCGCCGGAAAGCAGCGCGGTCATCGCCTTGTCGCTGCCGCCGGAGGTCGTGATCTCGACATGCAGCCCCTCCTCTTCAAAAAAGCCCAGCGAAGCTGCAATATACTGCGGCGCATAGAATACGGACCGCGTGACCTCGTGCAGCTGCAGCGTGACGGTATCGCCGCCGGTCGCTTTGCACGCAAGCGGAAGCAGGGTCAAAAGCAGTGCCAGCACGATCAGAATCGTTCGTTTCATAGGTTCCTCCTCGTTCGTTTTTTGCATGATATGCGCTTTTTGAAAAAGTTGTGATTTTCGCCGAATTGGGTTTACAAAACCGGAACCGGTACGGTATAATCATATACGGAGGAATATGCTATGGAAAACAAAGGCGATACCATTCAATACACCGTACCGAAGGACGCCAAAACGGCGGAGGATGTGCTGATGACCGTCTACGCCGCCATGCGGGAAAAGGGCTACGATCCGGTCAACCAGATCGTGGGCTATCTGCTCTCCGGCGATCCGACGTACATCACCAGCCACAACAACGCGCGGTATCTGATCCTGCGCATGGAGCGGGACGAGCTCATCGAGGAGCTTGTGCGCTTCTATGTGAAAAAGCATTGATCCCGCGCATGGTCGCGCTGGACGTCGGCGACAGGCGCATCGGCGTCGCGGTCTCCGATCCTTTGTGGATCACCGCGCAGGGCGTCGAAACGTACTGGCGGACGGAAAGCACAAAAAAAGACGTCGCGCATATCGTCGAGATCCTGAACCGTTACGCACCGTGCCGGCTCCTTTTGGGGTTGCCCATGAACATGAACGGCACGCTCGGCGAGCAGGGCGAAAAGGTGCAGCGCTTCGCCGAGGCCATTCAGAAGCAGTGGGACGGGGAGCTGCAGTTCTTTGACGAACGGCTCACCACGATGGCGGCGCGGCGCGTGCTGGTCGACGCGGACCTGTCGCGCGGCAAGCAGAAAAAAGTCATCGACAAGCTGGCTGCCGTGCTGATCCTGCAGGGGTATATGGACTCGCACCCGAACGGCTGACGCCGTTCGGTCTGTCGAACAACTGCGTTGATTCGACAGGCCGGTTTTTTCAGCACCCGCCTATAACGCTTTGCGTTACCGGGCGGCGGGTGCTGCAAGGAGTCAGATCCGCCGCGCATGTCGCCGGATCTGACGGGTTTTCGCACTGTTGGCATCACCAATCTGCCTGCCGAACGGCGACGCCGTTCTTTATCCGGCAAAACGCATCCAAAAGCCTTCCCCTTGTATGGGGAAGGTGCCGAAGCGTGAGCGAGGCGGATGAGGTGGTACACGCAAAAGCCGCAGGCGTTTGCGGATCAATGCGTTTCGGTTCAGCGGATGAATTGTCCCTTCGGGACATGAATTGACGCCGTCGGCATCATGAAAAGGAGAAAACAATGGAAGAACAAAATACACTGGTCACACTGATCGACGAGCAGGGCAAGGAGGTCGAATTCGATCTCGTCGCCACGTTCGATTATGAAAAGAAGCGCTATGCCGCGCTGATTCCGCTCGATGATGTGGACAACGTGAACGAGGACGAGGTCGTGATCCTGGAGATCGTGAAGGACGCGGACGGCGAGCGCTATCTGCCGATCGAAAACGACATCCTCTTGGACGAGGTCTTCAACGAATTCCTTGAGATCCTCGACGAAATGGCGGAGGCGGAAGAATAGGAAAAACACTATGCATGTACAGAATGGTCGCACGGCTTCGCTGCTTTCGCTGATTTTCGGCGGCATCTGCTTTGTCTGTTCGGTTGTTACCATCATAGGGATCGTCTGTTCAGTTTCCGAAGGGTCGCTGCTTGCGGTCCCGGTACATCTCTGCGGGTTGTTTGTTCGTACAATCGGAATGCCGCTTGCAATAGCAGCAATCATTTTCGGAATGATCGGTCGGTCACGCAGTCATTCGTCAGGGGATGTTTATATGACGCGCAGCAACGTGTTTTCGGTTCTCGGTATCATCGGAGGGGGCTTTTGCCTGCTCGTCGCTCCGTTTGTCCTTTTTGGCGGTTGATGATGCGTTCAACGTACGGTTGTCCTTCCCGATCGCCTGCGCAACCGACATTCTCTTTATAAATCGGGCATTTTGTGATAATGTGGGTTCATCTTCAGAAATCGAAACGGAAAGGCACACATGAATAACGTATTCGCAAATAGAAATTTCCGGCTGGTCTTTTTCGGCGCGCTTGTCTCAAACGTCGGCGCGCTGCTTTACAGCTTTGCGGTCAGCTTCTATATTCTGGAGATCACGGAGAACAACGCCTTCCTGCAGGGGGTGTATCTGGCGCTGTGCGGCACGGTCAATCTGATCTTTACGCCGATCGGCGGTGTTCTGGGCGATCGGTTCCACAAGGGCAGAATCATGTTTGTCTGCGACTATCTGAAGGGCGGCGTGATCCTGTTTGCGACGCTTGCGATGCTACTGCTCAACACGACGGACGCGCATCTTGTGATCCTGTTTGCCGCGGGGATTCTGGGCAACGCGATCGGAGGCGTCTTTGCGCCGGCGTCCGGCGCGCTGCTGCCGCACATCGTCGAGGACGGACAGCTCCAGCAGGCGAACTCCTATTTCTCGGTCATGCATTCGCTTGAGTCGATCTTGGGCGTCGTGCTTGCGGGCGTGCTGTATGCGTCGATGTCGATCCGGCTGCTGCTTCTGATCGTCGGCGTGTGCTATGTGGCTTCCGGCGTGTCCGAGATGTTCATTCGCTACGAGCACGTGCGGCCCGAAGGCAAGCTCACGCTCAAGCGTGCACTTTCGGACTTCGGCGAGGGGCTGAAGTATATCAAGGCACAGAAGGCGCTACTCGCGATGATGATCGCGATCCTGTTCATCAACTTCTTCTTCGCGCCGGTGACCTCCAACTTTATCCCGTTCTTTATCAAAACGGACGTCGCGTCCGCGCAGCGGTATCTGTTCGATTCGTTCCTGACGCCGGAGCTTTGGTCCTCGGTCTTTTCGGTGCTGATCGGGATCAGCTCGCTTGTCGGCGCGCTGATCCTAAGCACAAGGCAGCAGACGGACAAGGTCGGGCGCAGGGTGTCGTGGCTGCTGCTTGCCGAGGCGGGGATCCTGTTCGTCATGACCGGCGGCTACTGGGTGCTGGTGCACCGCGGCGTTTCGCTTGACGCGTTCCTGTGCCTGATGGCGGTCGGCTGTCTTTTGACCGGATTTTGCGTCGTGAACATCAATATTCCGACCACGACGACGATCATGCGCATCGTGGACAAGGACAAGCTCAGCAAGGTCAACAGCGTCATCAGCATCTCGTCGCAGGGCCTGATCCCGCTTGCGTCAGTGCTTGCCGGCGTGATCCTGCAGGGCCTCGGCAGTACAGCGCTGCTGCTGTTCTGCACGGCCGGCTTCCTTGCAACCGCGCTTTCCATGCTGTTCAACAAGCGTGTGAAGGAGATCTGACCGCCGGGAAGCGCATGCATCCGCAAGGCGGCGAAGCGGCATACAAAAAACACCTTGAAATAGATTCAAGGTGTTTTTCGCTGTAAGGAAGGTTACGGCGTCTCGATCGGAAAACGCTCGATCAGGCCGACCAGATAACGCAGGATCGTGACGGCGTCCTGCGATGTGACGCCGATGACTCCGTCGACATCCGCGTTGCGCGCGCTTTGCTCGGTGAGCGTATCAAGCCCGACAAGGCACCGCAGAACCAGGGACGCGTCCGCTGCGGTAACGCTGCCGTCGCAGTTGACGTCGCCGGGAATGATCGCCGGGATCGGGACGTCCTTTGTCTGCGCGGAGAAGTGATCGTCCGTGAAGGTCGCCGTATAGCGGCCGAGGCCGGGGACGCCGATCGCCGGTTCGGTTACGACGGCATAGACGGCGGTTACCGTTTCCTGAATGACGTGGCTGCTGTTATGGATGCAAACGACCTTGCCCGTGACCCGGTATCCGCTTGCGGTTGCTTTCCAAACATAGGACGGCGCGCCGTAGGAATGTCCGAGCGCCGCAACCGGCTGCGTCTCCGTTTCGCTGCAGCGCGTGCAGGTGCGGGTCTCGACGCCTTCCGTCGTGCAGGTCGGCTTGGTCGTGACGGTCCATGCGCTCCAGTTGTGTCCGAGCGCCGGGATCACGGTATCCGCCCGGCTGATCTCATGCGCTCCCTGCGCATCGGAGAAGTATTTGCCGCATCCTGCACAGTACCAGTATTCAATATTGCCGGCGGTGAGGCAGGCTGCGGGGGTCGCGGCCGCATGCGTCATGGCGTGGATATGCGCGCTTCCGCCGATCTCGGTGGCATAATAGTAGTTTTCGGTGGGGTTCTGCTTATAGAACTTGAACTCGCTGCCGTAGCGGGTCAGGTTGAAGCCGAACACCCCGCTGACGGCAACGTAGGGAATACTCCCGGCGCTGTTGTTCTTCAGATACACTTCATTGCCGTCGATCTCGAACGTCCAGGTCGTGTTGGATTCCTGAAACGTCGGATAGGCATAGAGTGAGTAGGATGCGCTGCCGCTGCCGGTTTTCTTGCTGCCGTAGTAGCTGCCTTCGCTGACGCTCTTGAGCGACAGGCCGCAGCTCGTGGCGGCGACCTCAAAAACGTAGCTGTCGGGCACGTTGCTGAGCGTAGTGCCGTTCCTTGTGATCCCGGTGTCCGTAAACCGCGTGGATGCGCCGGTGGAGGAGTTCTCAATGTTGATGCCGTCGGTACCGGCGGAGAGCCCCGTCAGCGCATATTCCGTGCTGCCGGTCTGGGGAACCGCCACAAGAACGTACTTGCCGACCCAGGTGTCGGGCATGGCGGTGATCAGCTCGTAGGTCACGGGCGCGTCGATCGGTTCGGCCCGCAGATAGAGCGCATAGACCCTCGTGACGGACTGCGTCAGCTTGAAGGTGGCGCCGGGCTTGTAGAAGGCGGGCTTTACCGAGGTCTCGGTGACGGGAGCGGTGACCCAGCCCAGGAAGCTCCAGCCGTCAATTGCCGGCGCGCTGTCCGGAAGCTGGATCTTTTCACCGGCGGTGCCGTGGATGGTTTGATAGACCTGTCCCTGCGCCATGCAAAGGAGGTCCATGGGAACCGGATCCTCCGGAATGTCCCTGGTGAAGGCCTTGACGCGATAGTTGCCGTCGCCGGATTTATTCGTCCAGCCGCTGTCGCCGACGCCCTTGAAGTAGGATGTGTTGGGATGTGTCATATGCAGAAGACCCATGTGATAGTAATGATCTTCCTGGATCGTGGTGTCGTACGCAACGTTGATGTCGTCGCCGGAGAAGCGGATCACGATCGCAAAGCGCTGTCCCGCAGTCAGCGTCACGGGAGCGTCCAGCTTGATGGTCTGATAGCCCCAGTAATCAAAGTTCCCCGTCTTGGTCGCGGCAAGCGTGCCGGAGGAGGGATCGTCCGCATTGCAGCCGGTATAGACGCTCACGTTGTAGTCGGTATTGTCGCCGTACAGCGCAAGCGCCACGGCCTCCAGCGTTTCGTTCCCGTTCGCGACAAAGACCTGCGCGATGGAGTCGCCGGTAACCATCTCCTCGGAATTGTAGTAGTTGCCGGTGCCGTCGTACTGGTAGTTGTGATCGTAGTTGTCGACGTCCTCCACGGAGAAGAAGGAAATGTAGCTGGCGCAGGTTGCGGAATCCTCGTATGAGACGTAGAAATAGCCGTTGTCGCCGGTTTCGGTGCCCCACGAGTTCTTGACGATCCATGCGCCGTCGTTCTTGGGACGGTAGCCCTGATTGAAGTTTTCCTTGGAGAAGCTGTCGTCCCAGCCCACAACGGTAACGTCATGATCGGCATAGTAGAAGCCGGTGTCCTGATACGCAACGGCGGACTGGATCCAGCAGATGGTGCCGTTGCTGAGGTTGACGCCGCCGTGATAGCCGGTGCCCGCGGTGTTGCCGACACGGACGCCCATAGAGCCCGCGCCGTATTCCATGATGTGACGCTTGACCTCGTTCGTGTTTGCACCGAAGAAGTGGCGCACGGAGGTGACGTGCGCGACGTTGTTCTGATAGGCGTGCTCGCTGCCCAGTCCCGCAGAGCTCGCGGAGCTGTACATCAGCGCAACGTCCGATTCATCGGCAAGCCCCGTCCAGCGCATCAGCGGATAGCTGACAAGCTCTCCCGTGCCGCCCGCTTCGAGAAAGTCCCCGGTTGCGTGACTGCCGAGGAAATACGTCCTGTCTCCGGCGAGCATGCCCTCGGCGTCGTAGGCGTCGGTGTAGGTGTAATAGGCAAGGTGATACTCGGACAGATTCAGATTCTGATCCGCAGCCGGACCGTTTTCGCCAACGTGGACGCCGTGCTTGATCATGTACGCCTCGCATGACGCAGCCGTGCCGAAGGCCCAGCAGGTGTTGTGATCGCCCTGATCCTTGACAGGCGTGATATAGCCGTAATCGCGGCTGTCATAGCTTGCCGGAAGCGATTTCGCGCCATCCCTTGTCCCGCTGCCTGAGGGGGACGTTTTGCCGCGCAAACGTTCCGGCAGACGGCCGGTTCCGTGCTGTGCGGATGCCTGCACGTCGCCGAACGCTTCGCGCCCGTCGGCAAACGTGAACGGAATCAGACAAAGAACAAAAAGGAGGGACAGAGAAAGGGCAAAGAGTCGTTTCAGTACATGACGCATGTCGGTATCTCCCCAATAGAATTGCCGTCAGATCGCAGAACAGGAACACAGGATATGACACTATTACTATACCATATCGAAACGGAATTTTCTATTGTTAATCTTATATATAATTGAAGGCTTGCAGCGGCAGAACGGGACGGGTCATCCCTCGTACTTCTTTCCCGGAATAAACTTACGGACCTGTTTCTTGTACTGCGCGTATTCGGGATACTTCGACGCGCTGATCTCCTCGCCGAAGTTGGAGCTGCCCATGAACAGGACGATCAGCAGCAGCGCGCCGATGATGCTCCAGTTGAAGACGATCCGCCAGCCGTATAGGGCGAACCCTGCGCCGATGCTGAACAGATAGAACGACGCCCAAACGCCCTGCTCGCCGAGGTAGTTCGGGTGCCGGCTGCGGCTCCACAGCCCCAGCGTATTGAAGCCCTTGCTGTACGGCGCGGGAAGGTCCTTTAGCGGCGTGCCGTCGCGCATCAGCGCCTTCTTTTTGGAATGGAACCGCCACTGCTGCGCGTCCGCGACCGTTTCAAGCGTCAAAAAGCCGAGCATCAGCGCGGCGGCGACGCCGTCGAGCCAGCCGAACGGCGCGTCGGAGTTCATCGCGATCAGCGCGGGAAAGGTCGTGCAGAGGATCAGCACGTTCTGATAGATCGAAATGAAGAACAGGTTGAACAGCAGCCACTTCCAGTGCGGCTGAAACTCCTTCTTCCCGCGCAGCACCGCCCAGCGGTAATCCTCCTCGCCCGCCCAGAAGCGCAGGCGGTACGCGCCCTTTCGCGCAAAGTTGAACGTCAGCCGCGCGCCCCACAGCGTGGCCAGGATCGCCATTACGACGAGCCGCGGATGCATGCCGCCGCGGATCGCGACGATCCAGACGTAGACCTCCGGCAGAATGCTCCAGAGCTTGTCCATCTGGCTGTTGTTGCCGGACAGTTCGCCGGTGACGAAGCAGAACGCGGCGGAGCAGCCGCAGACGATCAGCAGGATCTTCAGCGTGTCGAGCTGTATCGGCGCAAGCTGCGGACCGACGGCAAAGTACAGAACCGGACACGCGAGCAGCGACAGTCCGAGAATTGCGGCAAGAATCCCCTTTTTCATACGACCTCTTTTCTTTGCCGCAGGAATCCCGTTCCCGCGGCGCCTCCCATAACAGAATGAATCCGGAAAAGCCTGTCCCCATTATACCACAGTCTTTGGAATCGTCCACAAAAAACGCGAAAAAACCTGAAAAAAACAGCAAATTGGGGCTTGCATTCGCCCCTGCGCCTGTGTATAATAGGCAAGGTATCACGCACTCCCGCGGATCCGGCGTCTCGTGCCCTCTGGGTTAACGCCTGTGGCTGAAACGGGAGGAGGACAAACAAAAAACGAGGAGGTTTAATTATCATGTCCGTGATCTCAATGAAACAACTTTTGGAAGCAGGCGTCCATTTCGGACACCAGACCCGTCGCTGGAACCCGAAGATGAAGCAGTACATCTTCACCGAGCGCAATGGGATCTACATCATCGACCTGCAGATGACCGTCAAGAAAATTGAAGAAGCGTATTACTTCATTCGTGACCTCGCGGCACAGGACAAGACGATCCTGTTCGTCGGCACCAAGAAGCAGGCGCAGGAGAGCATCGAGCAGGAAGCAAAGCGCTGCGAAATGTTCTACGTCAACCAGCGCTGGCTCGGCGGCATGCTGACCAACTGGAAGACCATCCAGACCCGCATCGCGCGTCTCAAGAAGATCGACCAGATGGAAGCCAACGGCGATTTCGATCTGCTTCCCAAGAAGGAAGTCATCGGTCTTCTGAACGAGCGTGAAAAGCTCGAAAAGAACCTCGGCGGCATCAAGGAAATGAAGAAGCTCCCGGCAGCGCTGTTCGTTGTCGACCCGCGCAAGGAGCATATCGCGATCGCAGAGGCGAGAAGCCTCGGCATTCCGATCGTCGCGATCATCGACACCAACTGCGACCCGGACGAGGTCGATTATCCGATCCCCGGCAACGACGACGCGATCCGTGCGGTCAAGCTGATCGCAGCGAAGATGGCGGACGCCGTGCTCGAAGGCAAGCAGGGCGAGCAGATGACCGACGCGGCCGTCGAAGCAACCGAAGAGGAAGAAGAAGCATAATCGGGAGGTACTATCATGAATTTCACCGCGAAAGACGTACAGGGACTGCGTGAGCGCACCGGCGCCGGCATGATGGACTGCAAGAAGGCGCTCGTGGAAACGAACGGCGACGTCGAAAAGGCGATCGACTTCCTGCGTGAAAAGGGCCTTGCGAAGGCCGCGAAGAAGGAAGGCCGCATTGCGGCGGAGGGCCTTGTGGCCGATTACCGCGAGGGCAACGTTGCCGCGCTGGTCGAGGTCAACTGCGAGACCGACTTCGTTGCAAAGACCGACCGGTTCAAGGATTTCGTCAAGATGATCGCAAAGCAGGTCGTGACCGCGAACCCCGCGGATCTCGAAGCGCTGATGGCAAGCGAGATCGACGGCCAGACCGTGCAGGCGCTGCAGACCGCAGCGGTTGCGGAGATCGGTGAAAAGATCACGATCCGCCGCTTTGTCCGTATGGAAGGCGCAGTCGACACGTACATCCACCTCGGCGGCAGCCGCGGCGTCCTCGTGCAGTTTGCCGAGGAGTGCGACCGCGAAGCCATGCACGACGTGGCGCTGCAGATCGCGGCGGCTTCCCCCGTTTGCGTCGGCCGTGCGGATCTCCCGCAGGAGTTCATCGACCGTGAGCGCGCCGTCCAGCTGGCGACCGCAAAGGAAGAGAATGCGAACGCCGCAAAGCCGAAGCCCGACGCCATCATCGAGAAGATGGTCGACGGCCGTATGCAGAAGTACTACAAAGAGGTCTGCCTCGAAGAGCAGCAGTTTGTCAAGAACCCGGACATCACCATCAAGGACATGCTGAAGGCAAAGAATGCGTCCAAGGTTCTGGCGTTCGTCCGCTACGAGAAGGGCGAGGGCATCGAAAAGCGCAAGGACAACTTCGCGGAAGAGATCGCCAACATGACCAAATAATCTGCAAGCATACAAAAGGAGCCCGACTTCCGGGCTCCTTTTAGACTGTCGCAAAAGGGATCAGACCGTTTGCGGCGAGGATTGATAAAGAAATACCTGTCGGATGAAAAGGCGCAAAACGCCTTTTCTTTTCATGATTTCGCCGCAAACGATCCGCGTTTTCTTAACCGCTCCGCTGCGCTTCGTTACAGCGGTGCCGTCGCACGTCGAATCGCGCGTCGCCATCCTCCGTCGCATACGTTCGCATAGCTCTGTCGTGAAAACACGGATTCTGCCGCCCTTATCGACAGCCTCCTTTTTCTGTTGCCTGCGATAGCGGCGTATGGTATAATAAAATGTATTGCAGTTGAAGAAAGGGGATATGTATGAAAAAAACATTTGCGGTGCTGATGACGGTCCTGATGTGCCTTGCGCTGCTGCCGGTTTCGGCGGCGGAACAGGGGCATACGGCGACGTCCGATCCCGCGGCAGGGAACGTGCGCGGCGTTCAAAGAACCATCATCATCGACGACGATCCGGCCGACGGATACGACGGCGACTACGTCGTGATCTACAATCCGTCGCTGACCGCGTCCAATTCCGTTTCCACCGGGAACCTGACCGGCCGCATTGAGACGGCCGTTGAACCGAGCATCGCGGCGGATCCGGCAAGCAGGAACGCGGCGCAGCCCGATCCGAAGGGCTATCGGATCGACGTCGACGGCGCGCTCATGGAGCAGGTCAGAACGACCGAGCCGGAGCCTTTGCGCGAGCCGCAGCGGGCCTCCTACACCGTAGGGACCACCAGGACGTTTCAGATCCTTGAGCAGTATTCTCCGACCGGAAGCTCCAACGTCACGTTCAAGTGCCTGTATGTGGGCGAGCATTGCTATATCTGGACGCCCGTTTCCTCCGCCAACAACACCCATCCGCTCGATCAGATCGACGCAAGCTATGCCAAGAAGGCGGCGGACGAGTTTGACTCCAAGTTCGACCTCATGCAGTCGTCGTTCGGCGACCACTACAACGGCAGCAACGGCGACGGCAAGCTCCACATGCTGTATTACAACATTGACGACGGCTGGCAGCCCGGTCAGGGGTACATTGCGGGCTTCTTCTACGCATACGATCTCGATTACAACGGCCTGCCGATCCTGAACATCGACACCTATCCCGGCGTCTATTATGTCAACGCATCCGGCAATTCGTTCCAGCGGATCGAGGACACATACAGCACCATGGTCCATGAGTACCAGCATCTGATCAATTACTCCAACACCAGCTATATGGACACCTGGCTGAACGAGTGCTTCTCCGCCGCGGCGGAGGAGATCTGCTATCCCGGCAGTTCGATCGTCAGCCGCATTCAGTCCTGGGAGAACTACTATTATTCTTATAACAACGACTGGCTGAATCCGCCCGCGGAGTTCGAGTATCAGAGCAACTTCCAGCTGCACAACGGGTATTCCATGTATAACTGGAGCAACAGCATCGACGACGTGCTGGCGCTGTACGCGCAGGTTTCCTTCTTTGCGCAGTACCTGTATACGCGGTTCGGCAACACGATCTACCGGCAGATCTCCGATGTGTTCCAGATGAGCGAAACCAACGCCATCACTCAGGCAACCGGCGTCAGCTGCTCCGATCTGGTCCGGGATTTCCGCATTGCGGTGACGGCGAACGCCGCGCAGGATCAGTACGGCGGCGTCTACGGCTTCAAGGTACAGGACGGCTATGATCCCTCCCAATACAACGGGGTGCAGAATCCGTGGAGCCTGCTGTCCCCGATCATCTTTACCGGTGCGAGCTGCGTCATCAAGGGCGGCGGCGCCATCACGGTCAAGCCGGTCGGCGGCGTCTTCGATCCGCCGTCCGACGCCGATCCGTCCCTGCAGTATTTCGGCATCAAGCTGGCGTCGCCGTATACCGTCACGGCGATCTCCAACAACGAAGCGTGGGGAACCGTGTCGGTCAAGGAGACCAAGATCACCGCGTCGCCCGCCGACGGGTACTATGTGTCCGATTATGCGGTCGTCAGCGGGACCGCGACCGCAGTCATCAGCGGCAACGTCATCCGTGTCGCGCCGGAAAGCGACTGCACGATCAAGGTCATCTTCGCGAAAAAGCCGAGCTATACCGTGCGGTTTGTCGCGTGCGGCGCGGACGAAGGCAGTCAGACCGCGCTGGTCTACGACGAGATCACATTGCCCGCAGCCGTCGGCGCGCAGCCGGAGGGCTGGAGCTTCAGCGGCTGGACGGAAACCAGACTGTCCGGCGAAACAGAAACCAAGCCCGTGCTGTACGCGCCCGGCGCGGCGTACACGGTGACCGGCAATGCCGTACTGTACGCCGTCTATACCCGCGTGGAGGAGGGCGTCGGCGCGCCGGTCTATACGCTTTTGTCCTCCGCGCCGTCCGACTGGTCCGGCGACTACGTGATCAGCTACCGCACCGTGAACTCCACCGGCAGCCCGATGTACATGATGCAGGGCCTTTCGGTCGGGTCCAACGGAACGAACGTGGAGGGCGTCGCCAATGCAGCCCAGTATGCGGCGACCGGCGCGACGCTGACCGGCACAACGCTCTGTGACGTTCCGGACGAGAGCCTGTTCACGATGGAGCGGCACGGAAGCTATTATTCCATCCGCAGCGTCAGCACGGGGACCTACCTCGGCATCAATTCCTCCGGCTATCTGTCCGGCTACAAGACCTATACGTCCGGCAACTGCGATTGGACGCCCGGCACAAAGACGAACGCCAGCAGCGCGACGGTCGCGATCGGCGGCAGCTACCCGATCCTGTCGTTCTACATCGACGGCCCGTACTTCTGGGCGGGCAGCAGCAATGCCGTCGCGGCGCTCAATGTCCGGTTCTGGAAGGGCGCGCCCGGCGACGCGGTCTATTACGCGACGGACCCCGACGCGGTTGTGACCACACCCACGCCCACGCCCACGCCGACGCCCACGCCGACGCC
>CAKJYC010000060.1 GCA_918244965.1 Clostridiales bacterium
CCATCTGCAGCGCGTTCACCTTGCAGATGAAGCCGTAATAGCCCTTGCTGTTCTTCCGCTCCTCATCGGGATGGAATTCCGACTTGTCGATGCTGTCCTTGCCCTTGCCGCTGATCGCGAACGTCACATAGGTGTTCGCCTTGTCGGTTTCGTTCAGCATGGACAGGTCTACAAAGAACTGCACGCCGATCTCGCCCGACAGCAGCAGGTCCTGCGATACGAACGCAGGCTTTTCCGCGACCGTCAGCGTCAGCGCGATCGTGCCGGGATCGCCTGTAATAAAATTAACTCCGTTTGATTGCCACCTGCAGGTATAGTTCAGCACGCCCGTATAGGTTCCTGCGGGGGCCGCGTCAAAGTCCTGCGGATCGATCCAAACCGACATTTTAAACTGATCGCCTGCCAACGAATAAAAGTTTCCGTTCCAAGTGCTGTCCTTAGGACCGAAATGCCATTTATCATCCACCTTGAATGGAATCTCATGCCCTGCGTTGTCGCTCAGCGTGCCGCCATAATACTCAAAGGATACTACTGTCGTCTGCTTTTCGCCATATTCTTCCGTTTGGATTGTTCCGAGCACCAGCGTTTCAATCGTGCAAGGAATATCCGTATAGCCGCTTCCCGCAAGCGTATATGCCGCAGGCGAGATCGTGCAGGATGCTGCCGGCGGAGCCGGCGGAGTATATGTCCACAGCGCGGTGATCGTCGTTTCCGCCGCGGTCAGCTTGATATAGCGATTAGAGTTGCTCCATTTATCAAACTCATAGTTCTCCTTCTCGGTAAACGGGCAGATATAAGGGTCCAGCTTGAACGCCATCGAACCGTCGTCTTCGATATAGAACTGGCAGTTCTGCGCGGCTGACCAATTGCTCGCGATCGTGCCCTTGTCGGAGCGATAGACAATTTGAGCATCGTCCGATCCCTCGCCCGGATCAAGGATGACGGTGTAGACTGTGTCCGCTTTTGATACGCCTGCGACCGGCAGCAGCGAGACCGTCATGATGCACGCAAGCAGCAGCGCAAGCAGTTTCCGTTTCATATTGCAAGACCTCCCCAAAGGAATGATGCACCATACGGGAACCGAAAGATTCCCTTATATCATAGACAGTATATATGAAATGCAAGCCGTTTGCAAGCGGTCCGCGCGGTTTTTTCGCGCCTTCGGCTCGCGAAAGCACCTTATCCGACTCGCGCGGCAGGCGCAGTGATGCCTGCCTGCGGCAAGTGATGCATGCGCTTTGCGCATGTGACGGTTTCCGTGGACATTTGGAAAAGAATGTGATATGATATGCTTGAAAATATGAAGTTTTGCGGAGGCAGGAAAACGATGCTGACTGACAACAGACTTTTGATCGGCAAGGGCGAGACCGAGGCGTACATCCTTCCCGAAATGGCGAACCGCCACGGCTTGATCGCGGGTGCGACCGGCACGGGCAAAACGATCACCCTGAAGGTGATGGCCGAATCGTTCTCCGACCTCGGCGTGCCGGTGTTCCTGGCGGACGTGAAGGGCGATCTTTCCGGCTGCTGCAAAAGCGGCGAAATGACCGACAAGATCGCAAAGCGGCTCGAAGGGATCGGTCTCGATCCGGCGTCGTTTGCGATGCGGCGCTATCCCGTGCGGTTCTGGGACGTGTACGGCGAGGGCGGACACCCGGTGCGCACGACGGTCTCCGAGATGGGCGCGGAGCTGCTTGCCCGGCTTTTGAACCTATCCGATGTGCAGAGCGGCGTGCTGTCGATCGCGTTCCGCGTTGCCGACGACAACGGCTGGCTCCTCACCGACCTCAAGGACCTGCGCGCCATGGTCGCGTACATCACCGAGCATGCGGCCGAGCTTCTGCAGGAATACGGCAATATCAGTAAGCAGTCCGCCGGTGCGATCCAGCGCGCGCTTTTACAGCTGGAGGACGCTGGCGGCAGCCGGTTCTTCGGCGAGCCCGCGATCGAGCTGTCCGACTGGATGCAGACCGATGAGGACGGGCGCGGCTATATCAACGTGTTCCACTGTGCGAAGCTCTACCAGAGCCCGCTGCTCTATTCGACCTTCATGCTGTGGCTTTTAGCCGAGCTGTTCGAGGAGCTGCCGGAGGTCGGCGATCTCGACAAGCCGAAGCTGGTATTCTTCTTTGACGAGGCGCATCTGCTGTTCTCCGACGCGTCGAAGGCGCTGAAGAGCAAGGTCGAGCAGGTCGTGAAGCTGATCCGCTCGAAGGGCGTTGGCGTATATTTCATCTCGCAGCAGCCGTCGGACCTGCCGGACCCGGTGCTGGCGCAGTTAAGTAACCGCGTACAGCACGCGCTGCGCGCCTACACCCCCGCCGAGCAGAAGGCGATCAAGACCGCCGCCGCGACGTTCCGCCCCAACCCGGCGTTTCGGACCGAGGACGCGCTGACCGAGCTCGGCACCGGCGAAGCGCTGGTGAGCTTTCTGGACGCGAAGGGCCGCCCGTCGATCGTCGAGCGCTGCACGATCCTGCCGCCGCAGTCGATGATGGGCATGATCGACGACGAGCGCAGAAAGAGCGAGATCATGGCGGACACGCTGTACGGCAAGTACGACGACGCCGTCGACAACGAATCCGCGTACGAGATCCTGACCGGCAAGGCCAAAGCCGAGGCGCAGGAAAAAGAGGAGGCCGCCGCCCGCGAGGCCGAGGAAAAGGAACGCGCACGGCAGGAGAAGGAAGAAGCCAAGGAGCGTGAGCGGCAGGAGAAGGAGGACAGGCGGACGCAGGCGCAGAAGGAAAAGGACGCGCTGCGCGAGAAGGCGAAGCGCAAGACCAAGACGACGTCGCCGTTTGCAAAGGCCGCGTCATCCGCCGCAAGCTCGGTCGGCCGCGAGGTCGGAAAGTCGCTCTATCGCGGACTTTTGGGCACATTGAAAAAGTTTATTTAAGGAGGGCATATGGCACTGTACTGTGAAAACTGCATGCGGCTCGTCGACACGCCGGTGTGTCCGCGCTGCCGGAATCGTAAACTCAGGGAACCGGAGCCCGGTGATTTCTGTCTCGTCGCCGAGGTTCCCTATATGCAGGCGGGCATGCTGAAGGAGCTGTTTTCGGATAACGACATCCCCTGCACGGACCGCTCTGCGCTCGGCGCGGGGATCACGGTGAAGCTCGGCGTCAACGTCGGCCTGACACGGCTCTATGTGCCGTTCGATAAGCTCGACGAAGCGAAGGCGCTGTACGACGCATTCTTCAACGCCGTCCCGGAGGAGCCGGTATGACGCCGGACCGTGAAGTGCAGGTCGGCTGCATCTACCGCCATTTCAAGGGCGATCATTACCTTGTCGAGGGCGTCGCGAAGCATTCCGAGACCGGCGAGGAATACGTCGTCTACCGGCAGCTGTACGGCGACTGCGCGCTGTGGATCCGTCCGAAAGCGATGTTTTTGTCGCCGGTCGACCGCACAAAGTACCCCGACGCTATGCAGGATCACCGCTTTGAGCCGGTCGAGATCGCAAGCGTCAAAAAGTCCTGACGCATCGGAGGAAGCCGTTTTATGCAGCCGGACGCACACGAGCGCGCATACGGCGATTTGCGGATTTTACGCATAATTTCTCATGGTATCCAATGTAAAATCCGTGAAAAATGTGTGAATAAACGGTTGCATTCTGTATAGAGCGGTGCTATACTCGGCTCGCCATCAAGAGTGCGCGAGAGACAAGCTCCGTGACCGCACAGCAACCTGCCTCAGTAAGGTGCTAATGCTTGATACGATGGCGTGTCAAACCGATTCCGTCCCGACCGCCGCGTTCGGGACGTTTTTGTTTTTATGATATATTTTGCCGCACGCAGAAGAATTGCGCAACGAAACGCGCGCGTGCGCAGTATCTTTTATGAAGAAGTATGAAAACGAGGTGCTCTATGAAAAAGAAACGCAAGGGCTGGATCAAGATCGTCGTGACCGTGCTGGTGCTCGCCATCCTCGGCGGCGCGGGCTACTGGATCTATACGCGCACCGCCGGAAAGAAGGAGGGCTCCGCATATGTGCAGTCCGTGGCCGAGATCACCGGCCTCGGTCCCGTCGGCATGAAGGCGCAGTACAACGGCATCGTCGAGGCCAAGGACGTGATCGAGATCAATCCGTCGGCCAACATGACCGTCAAGGAATGCTTCGTGACCACCGGCAGCAAGGTGAACGAGGGTGATCCGCTGTTCCGCTACGACGTGGACGACCTCACGCTGTCGCACGCGCAGCTTCTGATCGACATCACCGGCATCGAAAACGGACTCCGCACGAACCGCGAACAGCTCGAATCGCTCAAGAAGCGGCTTGAAAAGGCGAAGGAAAAGGACCGGTATGAGATCGAGCTGGAGATCCAGACCGTCGAACTGGACATCAAGAAGTCCGAATTTGACCTCAAGGATAAGCAGCAGAAGGCCGAGGAGATGCAGGCGCTGATCGACGCGAGCGAGGTGGTTTCGCCGGTCACGGGGACCGTGCGCTCGGTGCGCGACGATTCGCAAAGCGATCCGTTCGGCTACGGCGGAGGCGGCAGCAGCGCGTACATTTCGATCATCGCGGGCACGGATTTCTGCATCAAGGGGACCGTGAACGAGCAGACGATCTATACACTCTACCCCGGCATGCCGGTGCTGATCCGCTCGCGTGTGGACGACACCGTGTATCACGGGACGATCTATCGCATCGACACCGATTCGACCGCAGGCGAACAGCAGATGTACTATTACGACGGCGGCGGCGACCGCGCCAGCAAGTACGCGTTTTATGTCGAGCCGGAAAGCATCGAGGGCCTGATGATCGGCCAGCATGTGCTGATCGACCTGAACACCGCGGACGCCGCGGACAGCACCCTTGCGCTTCCCGCCGCGTTTTTGATGCAGGAGGACGGCGCGTTTTACGTCTGGGCGGCGGACGTGACCGGTCACATCGAGAAGCGGAGGGTCGAGGTCGGCGCGTTTGACGAGGCGGCCGAAATGTACGAGATCGTGTCGGGGCTCTCGCTCAAAGACCGCATCGCGTTCCCGGACGACACCGTGCGCGCGGGGATGCTTGCGACCGAGACGCAGTTTGCCGATCCGAACGACGCCGGCCTGAACGGCGATATGCCGGTGCTGCCGGGCGAATGGGACGAGTCCGGCAAGGTGTTTGACGGCGCAATGATCGACGACGGCACGGTGTTTGACGGCGCCATGATCGACGACACGTTCGGTCTCGATGAGGCGGATATCGACGCCGCGGACTTCGGAGGCTGATATGCTGATCCGTCTTGAACACATCGAAAAAACCTACGGCACACCGGAGCATCCCGTTCCGGTGCTGCACGACGTCAACTTCTCCATGGAGGAGGGCGAATACATCGCCGTCATGGGACCGTCCGGCTCCGGCAAATCGACGCTGATGAACCTTTTGGGCTATCTCGATACGCCGACAAAGGGGACCTATTATTTCGAGGACGCCGACAACAGCAAGGCGAGCGACACGCAGATGGCGCGCATCCGCAACGAGAAGATCGGCTTTGTGTTTCAGTCGTTCCATCTTCTGCAGCGCCGCCGCGCGTGGGAGAACGTCGCGCTGCCGCTGATGTACGGCAACGTCCCCAAACGAGAGCGCCGCGAACGCGCCGAAGCTGCGCTGTGCGAGGTCGGTTTACAGGACCGCATGGACTTCTACCCCACGCAGCTGTCCGGCGGACAGTGCCAGCGTGTGGCGATCGCGCGAGCGATCTGCACGCGGCCGAAGCTGCTCTTGGCCGACGAGCCGACCGGCGCGCTGGACTCCGTGTCCGGCCAGCAGATCATGGACATCTTTGACGAGCTGCACGAGCGCGGCATGTCGATCATCATGATCACGCATGAGCTGTCCGTCGCCGAACGCGCCGACCGGATGATGCACATCTACGACGGCGTTCTCTCGGAAGGAGGCGCGAAGCGATGAAAAAAGCGCTGAAGATCATTCTCATCTGCGTGCTTGTCGCCGGCCTGATCGGCGGCGGCGTGTTCACGTATTTCAAGCTGAAAAAGCCGACGCCCTGCGAGGTCTATCCGGCCATGCAGTGGATGATGTCCTATATGCCGAATCAGTCGTTTCTGTACGGCATCGTGACCTCGGACGCGTCGCAGACGATCTATCCGGACAGCGAGCGCACGGTGCTGGAGGTGCTGGTGAACCCCGGCGACGTCGTGTCCGTCGGCGACCCGCTGCTGCGCTACGATGCGACGCGGGCGAACCTCAGCTATGAGCAGAACAAGCTGGACCTTGTGAAGCTCGAAAACAAGCTGCGCGAATCGTATCAGGAATACAAAAAGTATGCGCGCGAGGACTACGAAAACCCGCTTCTGACCCCCACCCCCTCGCCCACGCCGCGCCCGCGGCACAGCTCTGCGCAGGGTGCGCCGGGCCGCGCGATCCGTCTTTCGGGACGCATGTACTTCGATCTCAACAGCCCGACCGGCGGCAGCGGCAGGGAATCCGATCCGTTCGTGTATGAGATCGGGGCCTCCGATCGCGTGCCGTACTCGTTCCTGCAGTCGCTGCTTGCCGCAGCCGCGGAGCAGGAGGCGACGGTGTTTGCAAAGGTCGTGCAGCCCGAAGCGGAGACGCTGGTTTCGGTCACGCCCGACGGCGCGTTCACGCTGACCGTCAAGGTGGAAAACAGCACCGGGAGCGCAGACCTCGACAGTCCGAAGTCCGGCAACGGCACCTCGTCCGATCCGATCGTCTATCGCTACGCGTCCGGCGCCAAGGTGTCGAATGCGTTCCTGACCGCACAGGCGGAGAAGGCGGCGGAGCTTTCGCGCGACTGGTATGTGCTGCTGGACGCGGACCGCTTCTCGGTCGCGCTGTGCTTCTCGCCGGACGGCGCATGGCGGTTCTCCGTCGAGGTGCGTCCGGTCGAAACCTCCGAGCCGAGCGAAACGCCCACGGCGACGCCCGATCCGACGCCGGAGACCACGCCGGAGCCCTCCGATACGCCGGAGCCGACGTTCCCGCCCTATCACGGCGGCGGCATGACAAAGGCTGAGCGCGAGGCGTACGCCCGCGAGATCGCGAAGGGCATCCGCGAGGATGAGCTGCGCTACCGCCAGCTGCTGCTCGACATCGAACGGACCGAGCGCAGCGGGCTCGACGGCATCCTGTTCTCCGAGATCAACGGCACGATCGTGACCGCGGTACAGCCCGACGAGGCGCAAAGCGGCAGTCCGCTGATCGAGATCCGCGGCGGCACGGGCCTGCACATCTCCGTCATGGTCGGCGAGGACGATTTACAGAACTACCCCGTCGGCACGGAGCTTTCCGGCTTCTCGTACATGATGGGCCAGAACGTGACCGCTCGCGTCAGCAAGGTCGGCACGATGCCGGTCAGCACGAGCTATTCCGGCAGCGGCAATCCGAACTCGTCCGGCTACCTGCTGGTGCTCGACATCGTCGGCGACGTCGTTCCGGGCGTCGGCGAATACATCGAGTTTTCGGACTATTCGGCGCTGTTCGAGCAGGGCACGATCTATCTGCACGAGGCGTTCATCCGCGAGATCGACGGCGAGACCTGTGTGTTCGTCGCGGAAAACGACGTCCTCAAGAAGCGCGTCGTCAAGACCGGCAGCCGCATGAATTCATACATTGAGCTGCTCGGCGCGCCGTTGCTGCCCGAAGACCGCATCGCTTTCCCGTACGATAAGAACTGCAGGGAAGGCAGCCCGGTCGAGGACGCCAAGGGCGGCATGTACTACGGCTTCGGCTGGTAAGGGAGGCGATCGACATGTTGGAAAACATCCGTGAAGCGTTCGACGGCATTCGTTCGCACAAGCTCAGAAGCGCTTTAACCATGCTCGGCATCATCATCGGCATCGCAAGCATCATCGCCATCGCCTCGACGATCATGGGCACGAACGAGCAGATCAAGCAGAACCTGGTCGGCTCCGGCTCGAACGTCGTCACCGTGCGGCTGTATCAGGGCGACTATCCGTTCGAGAGCAGCTGGTCGACGCCGCCCGAATACGTTCCGGCGCTCGACGACGACACGCTCGAAGCGATCCGCAGCGTCAGCGAGGTCGATTCCGCCGCGTACTACGCGCAGCGCGACGCCTACGGCCAGATCCGCAGCGGCTCGAAGAGCCTGTCCGCGGGCACGATCTACGGCGTGGACAAAACGTACCTCGGCGTCTACGGCTATACGATCAAGGCGGGCCGCGGAATGACCGACAGCGATTACAACAAGTTCCGCAAGGTCGCGCTGATCGACGAAACGGTGTCCGCCGCGCTGTTCTCCGGCGCAAATCCGGTCGGACAGACGATCGACGTCTGCGGCGAGCCGTACACCGTCATCGGCGAATTCACGCGCGCGTCGGACTTCCGCCCGACGGTTTCCACGCTTGAGGAATACTTCACCTACAACACCTCGACCGGCGGCAAGGTGCTGATCCCGTTTTCGACGTGGCCGGTGCTGTTCCGCTACGACGAGACGCGCTCGGTCGCGCTGCGCGCCGTCAACACCGACGCCATGACGACGGCCGGACGCAAGGCCGAGGAGATTCTGAATGCGACGATCCAAAAGGAGAACCCGGAGGTCCGCTATAAGAGCGAGGACCTTCTGGAGCAGGCGAAAAACCTGCAGGAGCTTTCAAGCGCCACGAACCGTCAGCTCATCCTGGTCGCGGGCATTTCGCTGCTGGTCGGCGGCATCGGCGTCATGAACATCATGCTCGTGTCGGTGACCGAGCGCACGCCGGAGATCGGCCTCAAAAAGGCGCTCGGCGCGCGCAGACGGCGCATCTCCGCGCAGTTTCTGATCGAAGCGGGCGTGTTGACCTGCCTCGGCGGCGTGCTCGGCGTGCTCGTCGGCATCGGCCTTGCCTACGGCATCTCGAAGATGTCCGGCGTGCCGATCTTCATCAGCTGGTACATCGTCGCCGCGACCGTTGTGTTCTCGTTCGTCATCGGCATGGTCTTCGGCGCCGTCCCCGCCTACCGCGCGGCGCGCCTCGACCCGATCGAAGCGCTGCGGCACGAATAAACCTTCCCCCCCACCGGACCCCGGAATGCAAGATTCCGGGGTCCTTTTTTACAACTCTGTTACAACTATTTGACGTTTTGGACGAATTTGGATGATATCCTGTATACAAGGCGGATTCTCCGACGGAGAATCTTGGATCACAACACCTCATCAGCCCCTGCGGGGCAGCTTTTCCTCAAGGAGAAGCCTACAGCCGGGACGGGTGAGCCTTCCGAAAGAAAGGAGAATTGTATGAAACGAATCGCCATTTTGCTGCTTGCGGCGTTGCTGCTTGCAGCCTGTCAGCCGACGCCGCAGACGGAGATCGTCGTCAACAAGGCGGACGGCAGGCTCGAGGACATCATTGCCGCAACGGCGGAGCCGCAGTCGGAAACGGTTGCGATCGCGCCGGAAACAAACTGCACACCGGAATCGGAATCTCCCGCGCCTGTTGAGGCGAAGCCGTCCGCACCTTTGGCACCGCGCATGCGCACGGTCGACTGGTCGGACAGCTTCTCGGTCGCGGCGGCGATGGACCGGCTGGACGTCACGATCGACGCAAGCGTCGAGATCCCCGGAAGCGAAACCGCGCCGGTGTACCGCATCGGCTTTGCGCCGCCGGACGCGGACGAAGCGACGCGGCTGCTGCGCGTGTTTTTCGGCGAGCGGCAGGCGTACTGCGCAAGCCATGAAAAGACCAAGTCCTACTACAAGGCGCAGATGGCGCGCTACCTTGCCGAGCAGGAAAAGACGTCCGAAACGTACGAGCGCGAGCAGTACGATCTGCTGCTCAATCAGGCGAACAAGGCGTATGCGAATGCGCCGGACGATCCGCCGCTTGTGCCGTGGGACGGCGCGGCCGGCGCGTTCGACCTGATGGCGGAAAACGGCGACGGCACGTTCCGGTATCTGAAGGCGTCCGAGCAGTCAATCTATTATCTGAACGCGCCGGAGGACCCGAACATCCTTTCCCCAGTTGTGAAAAAGCCCGTGCCGGAGAACGATGCGGAACAGGCGGCGGTCGAAACGGCGCAGGCGGTTTTAGACGCGCTCACAATCGACGCGACGCTGATGTCGGTCAATCCGACGGAATCCGCCGTGAGGGCGTTCGGCACGTACACGGTCGACGGCTTCATCGTCTCCTATGCGCCAAATTACGGCGGGCTGCCCGCAACCGATCTGTATAGGTATCACGGCTCGGACAGCGCTGCCGAGGCGGCGGGCGGCGGTTCGTCCGCGGACTATTCGATCCGGTACGAACCGGAAAGCATTGAGTTCCTGATCTCGAAGAGCGGCGAGCTTGTGCGGTTCAAATACATGCGTCCGTCGCGCGTTCTGAACACCGAGAACGAGGCCGCAAAGCTGCTGCCGTTCGAGGACGTGCAGGCGCTGTTCAAAAGCGACATCGGCAAAGTCATGTTTGTGGACAAGGGCTATCCGATGCAGCTTACCGTCCATACGGTGCGGCTCACGATGCAGCGCTATCCGATCAAGGACAACGAGACGGAGCTTTATCTGCTGCCGGCATGGGAATTCGTCGCGTCGGTCAACGACGGAACTGCGTTCGCCGATCGGCACAAAACCGTCTGCGTGCTGCGCATCAACGCGCTTGACGGAAGCATTATGCGATAGCATTCGGGCAGGCCGTAGGCTGTCGCAGTAAGGTGGATCCTCCGACGGAGAATCCCGGATCACAACACCTCATCCGTCACTCCTTCGTCGTGACAGCTTCTCCTCAAGGAGAAGGCTTGCCCCGTAGGGGCTGATCATGTGTTTTCGCGCGGCGAAGGCGCCAAAGCTCTCCTCCCTCCGTTCCGGTTTATCGGACAGATCATTTTGTAGACTGTTCCCGAAGAGCCGGAAAGGAGGGCTTTATGATGGCAAAGAGAGCGGATGGAAAGCTGAAGATCCTGTATGTGAAGGACATTTTGGAGCGCGCGGGGCACGCGGTGACGATGAAAGAGCTTTTGGAACGGTTGTCCGAGCGCGGGATGAGCGCGGAACGCAAGAGCGTATCGGACGATATCCGTCTGCTCAGACAGTACGGCCTGCCCGTCGTCGTGCTCCGGCGCGGGCGGTTCACTGCATATTCGCTGAAAAAAACCGACTGACCCCATGGACACGGCGGCAATTCCGCGGTATACTGTTCCTGAATAAAGCAAAGGAGAACGAATATGCAGGCAAGAAAAGACATGGACCCGAAATTCCAGTGGGACTTTACGCACATGTACGCAAGCGACGAGGCGTGGGAAGCAGAGCTCAATGCGATCGTCGCGGACCTTCCGAAGATCGCCGCGATCGAGGGCACGCTCGGACAATCGCGCGAGAGCTTCAAGGCCGGGATCGACACGATCAACGGGCTTGCGCAGCGGCTGGAAAAAGCCTATATCTACGCGAACCTTCACCGCTGCGCCGACGGCTCCGAGACGAAGCATCAGGAGATGGACGGCAAGGCGACGAACGCATATGTGCAGTTTTCGACGATGCTGGCGTTCTTTGAACCGGAGATCCTTGCGATCCCGGAGGAGACGCTGAACGGTTTTCTGGCGCCCGACGAAATGAAGCCGTACCGCTTCACGATCGAGAACATCACGCGCAACCGCGCGCACTGCCTTGACGCGCAGCGCGAACGCATGCTGGCCATGATGGGCGACGCCGCGCAGACGCCGCAGGACACGTACGAAATGCTCACAAACGTCGACATGGAGCTGCCGAAGGTCCATGACGCCGATGGCAACGAAGTCCAGCTGACCGCGGGCAACTTCGGCGTGTTCCGCGAGAGCCCGGTCAGAGCCGTGCGCGAGGAGGCGTTCAACGCCATGTTCGGCACGTACAAGAAGTACATCAACACGTTCGCCGCGCTGTACGGCGGCAACGTCAAGCAGGACCAGTTCCGTTCGGACGTCCGCAGCTTCGGCAGCGCGTGCGAGGCGGCGCTGTTCCGCAACAACATTCCGGTGTCCGTCTATGACAGCCTGATCGAAGCGGTGCACGAGAGCCTTCCGACCATGCGCGAATATCTGGAGCTTCGCAAGGAGGCGCTGGGCCTTACAAAGATCGACATGTTCGATCTCTACTGCCCGATGGTGAAGGACGTCGATTTCAAGGTCCCGTTCGAGGACGCGAAAAAGCTCGTCAAGGAAGCGACAAAGCCGCTCGGCGAGGGCTATCAGAAGCTCCTTGACAAGGCGTACGCCGAGAACTGGATGGACGTCTATGAGAACAAGGGCAAGCGCAGCGGCGCGTTCTCCTGCGGCGTGTTCGGCGTACATCCGTACGTGCTCTTAAACTACACCGATGCGCTTGACGATGCGTACACGACCGCGCACGAGCTCGGCCACGCGATGCACTCCTATAAGTCCGACAACACGCAGGACTACATGAACCACGACTACTGCATCTTCGTCGCGGAGGTCGCGTCCACGGTCAACGAGGTGCTGTTGACCAAGTACCTCTTAAAGACCGAGACCGACAAGGCCCGCCGTGCATACGTGCTGAACCACTTCCTCGAAGGCTTCCGCACGACGCTGTTCCGCCAGACGCTGTTCGCCGAATTCGAGCGCAAGGCGCACGAGGCGTACCAGAACGGCGAACCGCTGACCGCGGAGAAGCTGACCGCGATCTACCGCTCGCTGGTCGAGCTGTACTACGACGGCGCCGAGGTGCCGGAGAACATCGCCTACGAATGGGCGTACATTCCGCACTTCTACACCGCGTTCTACGTCTTCCAGTACGCGACCGGCTTCTCCTCTGCCGTTGCGATCGCGTCGCACATCGTGGAGACCGGCGACGCCGAGGGATACCTCAAGTTCCTCACCACCGGCGGCAGCGACTACCCGCTGAACGAACTGAAACTCGCCGGCGTCGACCTCACCAGCCCGCAGCCGGTCAAGGACGCGCTGAAGGTCTTCGGCGATTCCGTCCGCGAGCTCAGAGAGCTTCTGAAGGAACTATAATACCATTCGACGAAAAGGAGCTGCAGATACGCGGCTCCTATTTCTTTGCTTGCGGGATCGGCTGCGATATGGTACAATAGACGCATGAAACACTACGGTATGAAACGAATCCTTGCGATCCTGCTGATCGCGCTGCTTGCGGCCTGCGGGGCGAACGCGTCCGCGCCGTCCGCTGCGGTCGAAACGCCTGCAGTCTCCCCCGCTCCGGTCGAAGAAGCGGAAACCGAGATCTTTGCGGAAACGGTCGCAACTCCTTCCGATACGGAACCGGCGCTGCCGACGCTGCCGCCGACGCCGGAGCCCACGCCCGATCCGACGCCCACGCCCGATCCGACGCCCACGCCTGAACCCACGCCTGCGCCGACGCCGGAGCCGGAGCCGATCACCTTTACGGAATCGGAGGATATGCCGCTGCCGAACGCAAACGGCCCGATCATGAAGGGTCATCCGTTCCGCATCGACGGCACGGTGCGCTCGCTTGCGCCGCTGACGCGCGTGTATGCCTGTGTCAAAAGCAGCAGCGGCAAGGTCATGATCGAGGCGGAGCAGACCTTTGCGGAAAGCGAAAACGTGACCGAATGCCGGCTGCTCGATCTGACCTTTTCCGATGAGATTACGTGCCTCTCCGAAAACCTGCATTTTGAAAAGCTGCCCGCCGGCGCATTCGTCCTTCTGCTCTCCGCGGAGGACGCGCAGGGGCATGCTGCCGAGCTTGCCCGTGCAAACCTCACGGTCACGCGCGACCGCAAGGTTCAGCTTCTGCCCAACAACCTGCGCGGAAACTATACGACGGCGCTCGCGTTTTTCGGCTCACCGGAAAGGTTCCTGTTCCGCTATCAGTTCAAGGGCGACGGCAAGCGCATTTCCGTTGACAGCAGCTGGATCAGACAGTACGACGCCAAGGCCGAAGTGATCAACGGAAAAAAGTGGAGCTGCCATATCGACGCCGTGCCGTACTTCGAGCAGGCGGGACGCTACATGGAGAATACCTATATCCGCATTCACGGCGGCAAGCGCGACACCGGCGCGGTGCGGCTCGCCGATCTGGTCGAGATGAACGGGACCGCCGTGCGCCGGTTCGTCAACTCCGGAGATTTCGTGAGCCACCATTCCTTCGGTACGGCGGTCGACATCAACGCCTATACGCCGAGCCACCGCAACGTGCTCAAGAACCGTGAGAAGATCTATCATGAGGTGACGGACAACCTGACCTACAACGGCATCGTCGAGGTCAACGGCAAGCAATGCTACGACTTCACCTACACCGGCAGTGCATCCGCAGGCAAAAAGGGCGTGCCGGAACCGCTGATGAACTACCTGCTCTACGAGCTCGCCTTCTTCCGCGCCGGTTTCTCGTGGGGGCTCTACTACCCGCACACCTGTGACGGGATGCATTTCTCGCTCACCGAGCTTTCCCCGACGCTCTTCGAGGAAGGCCCCTACGCCATGCGCAAGGTGTTCACCTACATAGAGGACGAATAACGGAAGATGCAAAACAGGCCCGCGCGTTCGGCGCGAGCCTGTTTTTTGTCGTTTTTATAAATTGCGTTCGAGGGTGGCCGCAAGCCGCTCCATGCCCTCGCGGTCGGCCTCGGTGAAGCGGGCGGGCAGAGGGCTGTCAAGGTCCAGCACGCCGAACACCGCGCCGTCACGGCGCAGCGGCACGACGAGCTCCGAGCGCGACGCAGAGTCGCAGGCGATGTGCCCTTGAAAGGCGTGAACGTCCGGGACGAGCTGCGAGCGGTTTTCCCGCACCGCTGCGCCGCACACCCCGCGCGAAACGGGAATCTCAATGCAGGCGGGCTTGCCCTGAAACGGCCCCAGCACGAGCGTTTCTCCCTCCAAAAGATAGAATCCGGCCCAGTTGAGACCGTCCAGCGTATCGAAAATCAGCGCGGACACGTTCGCAAGGTTCGCGATCCTGTGCGGGACGCCGGCTGTCAGCGCATCCGTCTGCGCGATCAAGGCTTCGTAATCGGTATGCATCGTGATCCCTCCTCAGTGATGGAAGCCGTCGTGCTTGGTCGGCGCATCCTTGTCCGGCACCTGTTCGCTGTAGCCAAATTCGATCGCGTCAAGCCACGAGCGCTGCACGTCGTCGGTGCCGGAGCCCTTGTGCTTGGTCAGCGTCTCGCCCATGAAGATCATGCCCGCGGACGAGCCGCCGTCCATGTTGTACGCGACGGTACAGCCGAGGTCGATAAACAGCTGTGCAAAGTACTCCAGGGAAATGCTCATGGAATAGCCGGGCTGGCGGCCGTCGGACGCGATCGCGATCCAGTGCCCCGGCTCGATCATGCCGATGCCGGCGCGCGGATTGACATGCTTGACGCGCGTTTTGAGGACGTCCTCGCTGATCGCGCCGTTTTCGACCAGCGTCGGGCCGAAGCTGAATACGTCGCGCACACCCGCATCCATCAGCACGCGGCCGGACACATCGTACGGCTGTGCCGCGCGCATCGACATGGCTTCGTCCTCAATGATCAGCACGGACGCCCGCTTGCGATCGCCGTAATAGATGCCGTTCCGGATCAGGCAGCCCTTCTGGTCCGCCTCGTTGTAAACGCAGTCGCCGGTGACGGCAAGCACGGCGCGGTCGATCCGGGCGACCCTGTGCGGCGCACGGTACTGCCCGTGGTGCGACGCGCGGAAGCTCGAATACTCGCGCATACGGATGTCCGCGACATAATAGATCAGCGGTCCGCGATCCTCGTACGTCGTTTCGACCCGCACGACGTCGATCGCAAGCACGCGGCTCTTGTACCACCAGTGCCCGTTTTCAAAATCCAGCTCGAATTCCTCTCCGTCGCCGTCCAGGAAGAGCGCGTCGTTCGGATCGGACGTCGGCGTGGCCGTCGGCTCCGGCGTCGGTTCTTCGGTCGGTTCCGGCGTGGGTGCTTCGGTCGGTGCGGACGTTGCGATCAGCTCTGCAGTCGGCGCTTCGGTCGGCGTCAGGGTCGGCGCGGCGGTCGGCTCCTGCGTCGATTGCGGCACCTCTGCCTGCGGTGCGGCCGCGTTTTTCTGCGGACGAAGCAGGACGGCAAGCAGAATGCCGAGCACCAGCGGCAAAACCGCAAGAATGATACGCTTCGGCTTGGACAGCTTACGGAGCAGGAACCATGCGGCGACGCCGAGCACGGCGCCTGCAACGGCAAGCAGCCATGAAAGGCGCATGCCGTGCTCGGTTTGTTTGGGCGCGGTCGGCTGCACGGTCGGCTCCGGCTCGGCGGTCGGGACTGCGGTCGGGGCTGCGGTCGGGGCTGCGGTCGGCGCTTCGGTCGGTCGTTCGGTCGGTCGTTCGGTCGGCACTTCGGTCGGCGCCGGGGTTGCGGTGGGTACTTCGGTCGGCTCCGGCGTCGCGGTCGGCTCCGGCGTTTGCACCGGCAGCTGCGACCAGAATTCTTCGTCGCTCGCGCGCGTTACCCCCTCGATCGGCATAAACGCAGCCCGCAGCACGTCAGGAAGCGATCTTTTATACACGCGGTCCTCACGGTAGAGCTTTGCCAGCTCCGCGCCGATCTCCGCCGCCGTCTGCCCGCCGAACGCCGTCAGCGGCTCGTTCAGAGAGATCGTCGTTTCGCCGTCGGCCGCGAGCGTATAAACCTTCGGAACGGAATACGGCTCGGTTTCCGGCTTGCGATTCGGATCCGCCGCTCCGGCCACCGCCTTCAGCGTCTCCCGCGCGATCACGCAGTTTGCATAATGCGTCTGCAGGTTCTCCGGGTCCGGCGTCAGGACCATCTCCGGCCGCACACTGCGGATCACATTGAGCAGTATCTTCTGCAGCACGTCGCTGTCTCCGATCGCGCTGTAAACCGCATTGTCCGTATCGGCATTCGGTCTGCGTGCCGTGCCGAACATCGGCATGTGCGTAACGCCCGCCGCGCGCAGGACCTCGATGCACTGGTGAGTGCGGTAACCGTCCGCTTTGGTAAAATACACGATCTGTACCGAAAGACCCTTTTCACAGCATATATCCGTGAGCAGGCCGCCGAGCAGCTTCAACTCATCGCCCGGCTCGCTCAGCACGATCAGCACATCCGCATGCGCATCGGCGTCGGGAAACGGCGGCACAAACGCATCCGTACAGGCGAGCCATTCCGCGATGCGGACCTCCTGGCTGTCCGCCCGCAGCGTCACGGACGCCGCCGTGTCATAGGGCACGGGAAGATAGGTCAGAAAGTCGGGTTCCTCGATCCGTTCCTCGCCGAGCGTCGTCCCGTCCGCATCCCGGTAGGTCAGCGTGAACGCGCCCGGCCGCTCGTAAAAATCGAAAAACAAGCCGACCGGCGCGGTTTTTGGCAGCTCCATGACCAGCGTTTCGTTGCGATACAGCGTGACGGTCGTGTACGGATCGCCGTCAGAAAGATGATCGGTATAGGACTGTACCTCCTCCGGCGCCGCAAACGTGCAGGGCAGCGTTCCGTCCGGCGCGGGCGATTGCTCCGCGCGGGCGAAAGACGGCAGCAGCAGGAGAACGGAAAGAAGGAAGAGGATGCCTTTATTGAGACGTTTCAACGGAATTCGCCTTTCTTCGCAGTTTGAATCATTCTATCATATCGCAGACGGAAAGTCAAACCGTGGGAAAAGAATAAAGATCCACCGGCTTAGCCGGTGGTATTTCATTTTCGGGCATAGCCCTCATAATACTGGCTGCCCACACGTGGGCAATAAATGGCCTGCCAGCCACGCATCGATTATTTGCCACCCGTAAACGGGTCTTTGGGGTC
>CAKJYC010000061.1 GCA_918244965.1 Clostridiales bacterium
GCTCCGGTTAGGCTGAGATCAACAATAATCCATCTTGAATGCGATCCTGAGCAGGGCTGATCCTTCCTGAAACGCTTTCTTTTATCCGTTTCTCGCTGCAAAGGATATATCACCCTAACTTCACCTTTGCATTCAAGGGTGTAACTGGCAGGTCACACTTGTACTATAACACATCAGGAGTTTTTTGACTGTTTCACCGGTTAACCTCTACTGAACCCCGCCACTATGGCGGGGTTTTCGGAATACAATCAAAAGCCGTCCCTTGCGATGCAGCGACGGCTTTGATTTCAGTATTCGGTTTTCGGGGTCTCCTTAATGCCGTAGGCGTCCATAAACGCCTCCAGATCGCGCGGGCTGCGGATCAGCATAACCTCGCGGTACTTTCCCGGCGCGTGCAGTTCCTTAAAGCCCGCGGTCGTCTCGCCCGTGCAGATGCTCTTATGCAGCACCGGCACGACCTCGTTCGGATCGTACCCCGGCGTCTTTGCTTTCTTTTTCCCGAACATGCCGCAGCCCTCCTTCTATTTTTCTGAAAACAGTATAACAAAATTGCCGCGTTTCCGCAAGCGCGGAGATTCTTCATACAAAAACTGCATTTCTGTTGCATTTCTGTGACGTTTCGGACGAATCTGTGCGATACAATGGCTGCATCAAATCCATTTGAGGAGGATGCATATGAAACGAATTGCCGTATTCTGCCTGATCTGCGCAGCGCTGATCGCCTGTCAGCCGACGCCGGAAACCGAATATGTCGTCGGACGGCAGGACTATGAAACGATCCCGGACGGGCCGACCGACGACGCGCCGCACGCGCTGCAAGCGGAATCGTGGGCGGAAACCGTCACGCCGGAAAAGGGCTGCTTGACGGAAATCCGGATTGACGTCACGATCCCGGCGCTCCCCGCAGAGGCCGTGCCGATGATCAAGGCGACGCCCGTTTCCTTCGACGCCGCCACGGTCAAGGCCGTCTCGGAATACCTTGTGCCGAACGCCGCGCTGTCGCTGAAAACCGTGACCAAGGCGGACCTTACGCAGCAGATTCAGGAATCGCTTGCGGCGCTTGACCGCGCCGACGATATGGAATTTGAATCGGACGAGGCGAGAACACATTACAAGGCGGAGCTTTTGCAGGAAATCGAAGAGCTGAAAGCACTCTATGCGGAAGCGGACGACGAATCGACGGAACCGGTTTCGTACGAATCGCTGTGTGCGCGCGACAAAGCGGATTTCCTGTTGTTGGACCTCTCCGGGATTACCGAGGCGCAATGCCGCCTGACCTGCGGGATCGAGCGCGGCGATCCGCGTTCGAGCAAGCTGCACGTGACGCTGACCGATTACGCTCTTGACCTGTCCGGCGAAGCAACGACCGACGACGCGGTGATCCGCGCCTGTGAGGAGGTCCTTGCGGGGATGGGGATTACGGGGTACACATTCAATCATGCCGACGCGATTTCGGAAAAACGGATGTTCATCTTTACGAAGCAGATCAGCGGAATTCCCTACTCTCGCGCAACCGATTCGACGGGCCTGATGCACCGCGAGAGCGAGGAGCTGTCCGCAGAGCCGTTCTGGCTGGACGACTCGATTCGGTTCACGGTCGCGGAAGGAAAGCTGCTTGCCTTTGATTGGCTGTCCAAGACGGAATACGGCGAGAAGCTCCGATCCAGTGTCCCTCTCCTGTCCGTCGAGCAGGCCAAGCAGCGGATCATCAACGGGCTTGTCTACCAGTACAGCGTCGCGCTGACGAACGGCGAGGCGTCGCACCGAATACAGGTCACCGAAGTACAGTTCGGCTATAAGCGGATTCCGACTTCCTCCGGCGCGCGTGACTACGCGGTAGTCCCCGCATGGACAGTTATGGGTATGGTGATCCCGAAATACGCGAGCAGCGCGGACGCGCCGGACCTGATTCTGAACGCCGACAACGAGCGGCAGGAAAACGAGGAAGCCGTATTGCTGGTACTCAACGCGATCGATGGAAATATCATCGGGTGACGGCCTCAGGCGGATAATATCCGCCCCTACGGAATGTGCGGAATCGTAGGGGAAGATACTATCTTCCCGTTCCGCTGTTGCGGCGGGAGGCCGGGGGCGGTCTCCCCTGCAGCGCATAAATGATTTTGGCTCTCCTGTGTAAGGGAGGCAAGAAACGCGCCAACGGATGTAGGGGACGACGACCTCGGCGTCCGGATGGAATCAAAGATTCTCCGGGAGGAGAATCGACATGAATGTGATCGAAGAACACATATCACTTGCGCGGAGCGCAAATATCACGTTATAGACATATCACACGCCCACAGGGCGTATATCACTTTTTGTCGACGGTATCGGCGACGAAAAAAGAGACACTCGAATGAGTGTCTCTTTGGATCCCGGCAGCTGCCTATCTTCCCGGGCCGTCTCCAGCCAAGTATTGTCGGTGTATGTGCGCTTAACTTCTGTGTTCGGGATGGGAACAGGTGGGACCGCACAGCTTA